>NZ_JAHLRC010000142.1:0-7865 GCF_018919545.1 Citrobacter sp. S46_ASV_140 | reverse complement strand
GCGCCAGTACAGCGCGGTGGAACGCTCACCAGTGATATCGGCCCGGACGGCTGTGGCGAGGACCTGCAGACGATCATGCAATAGTACGGCATGGGTGTGCTGGTATTGCCAACTCCAGGTCATCGCGACAAGCCAAAGAACGCAAAGGCAGCTATAGCACGCGAGAGTGATGAAATGGCGGCGTAAATTCACGCGCAGCAAACGGCGCACCGGAAGCGCGAGACCGCGCTCAGCGGTAATTTTGCTGCTCAGTAGCGACTGACAAAACTGCATCTGTGGTTTGTCATGGTCCAGCGTACGGGCAACAAACCAGATCCCGCGCAGCTGCGGTGGCTCATCGCGGGCATGACTGTTAAACAGGGCGTCAAAAGCGTCATGCAACGGTGCGGCAAGCGGCGGGAAGCTTTCTGGCAAGCGGAATAATTCCTCCGGCGTGTTGCCTCGCAGCGCGCCAAGCTCGGTGATGAACAGCCGCAGCGAAGTCCGGGTATTGTCCAGCGCATTGTCGATCCACTGCGGTTTCCAAATGGCTTCTCTGGCGACCGGAATTGTGCTGCCAATCGGACTGCGGCGAGCATCTTCCGGCAATAGCTCCAGCAGATCGGCTGTACCTTCCAGTGATTCCATGCCGCTGATGATCAGGTAAATTGGCAGACTCAGTCCGCACACCTGCTGCAACTGCTGACAGTTATGCAATAAGCTGGCGCGGACGGTATCATCGTCATGCAGCGTCTCTAATGAAAGGGTGATAATCAGTGCATCCAGTGGTCGCTGGGGGCGGCTTTTCACCAACGCAGACAGCGTCTTCTGCCAGTCATTCTGACGGATTAGCCGCTTCTTCCCAACGGTTTGTAGCGTTTGCGGCAGGCACAGAAGGCTGCACTGAGGATTAAACCACCATTGCCCGAACCAGTATTCCTGGCCGTCGGTAAGTGACCAACTGCGGCACAGCAGACGGTTATCCTCTTCGTCGCCAAGCATCAGGATTCGCATACTGTCGTAAGGATCCTGACTGGTACAGGCTCGCTGGATCTCCTTTTGCGCACGGTTGAACGTATCGTTTCGGTATTCCCATTGCCACCAGACGCACCAGAGAGTCATCGCCAACAGCACCAGGAGAATAATCAGTAGCGTAAGCCAGGGTTGCGTCACTTATCATCTCCCTGGCAGGACTGGGTTACCGGGAAATCTGGCAGCGAATTTACGCCGATGGCATCTTCAATACTTAGCCACAGTCGCTGACTCAACAGCAATAACGCCAAAAGTATAACGAGGGCGATGAGATGCAGGCGCGAATTGTCTGGCAGGCGGCGATGCGCCGGAAGGTGTAAAGGCGTCCCCAGCGCGGCCGATTCCATGCGTTCGGCAATATCACTGAGCTGAGCGTCATGCTGAAAGGCAAAATGCCACAGCAGGCGGCAGGTTTCCTGATGATTCTGCAGGTTAAAATCGCCACGTCGGGAACCAAACCCCAGCGTCAGGCAGCGCAAATACAGCGCGGCTAAATCCCGCTTTCCTGGGTTACGTTCATTGAGCAGAGCGGTGATCAGGCGGGGGATCTGGTCCCCAGCGCTATGGGTTTGCCACAAATGATACTCCAGCGGGCAGGACTGCCACAGGGAGAGCGCGGGCCAGTCACCATAGAGTACGGACTCATCAATCAGCGCGACCAGGGCATAAACGGACGCGTCAATCTGCTGCTGAAACGGCGAACCCAGTTCGCGGGTCAGGCGTCGGTTATACTCTTCTACCACCTGACTGGCGTATACAAGGGCCTGATTATGCAACTCATCTGGCGGTAGCGGAGTGCGTTTCCAGCGTTCGAACTGCGCCAGCCAGCGGGTGTAAATCTCATCAAACAGACGGCTGGCAGGCATATCAGGATTGGCGATTGTCATGGCGATCCTCCTGACGGTAGAGCATGATCTGCTGCGGCATATCCTCTGTTTCATGCAATGGGGCAATAACCAACGGCGTCCCTTTTTCAAACCACTGGATGGTAAGGGTCAGGGTAAACAGGGCCACCTTACCGTCGATTTCCCAGTCACTGCGCTGCTCTGCAGCCAGCGGCGTGAAAGTCATCCCGTGCATCCGCTGACGACGCAGAACAGGTACAAAGGGTTGGCTGGTGATAAGACTCATTTGTAACCACTTTTCAGCTTTGGAGGCGTTGTCTCCGGGCATCAGCAGGCCTATCACCACCTGCTCTCCCGCGTGGATATCTGTAGGGAGTTGCAGTGAAAAAGAGTTATCCAGCTTGCTGAAATTCAGCCGCTGATAGCGGCGATGAATATGCGCCAACTGGTTTTTCAGTACGGTGAAAAGAGAGGCAAATGCGGGCAGCATGTTCTGATAATCAAAGGTTGGCAGCAGGGGCAGCGTTTTATCCTGAGTCAGTATTGCCGTTTGTCCGATAAAGAGACACAGCGCGCGGTAAAGATCCTGTGGATGTGGCCGCCCGCTGCTGAGCAAGCTTTCCACCAGCGGCAACGCCCCCTGGATACTATGCAGTGACAGCGTAAGCCATAGCCAGTCGTTGGTGCGTTGCCCGTGTTGCGCCAACTGCATTTCACGGCTCAGAAACAGAATTTTTTCTCTTGCCTGCAGGCAGAGTTGTCGGGTTTGGCGTGCCAGATAACTCTCTTCGTTGAAGGCGGGAGAGGGGGGAAACCACTCGCTCTGATGAAATCCACCTTCGCTATACACAACCTGCAGCAGCGGCAGACAGACGAAATCAGCGCGATCATGCTGGCAAACCAGACGCGGTACGGGCTGCCATTGCGAAATGCTCTCGGGGAATTCACCGCTACTCAGGTCAGGTAGCGGGGCGCTGTTGACTGAGCGATAGCGGCTATTCATCAACTGCCACTGTCCGGCACGGTTTAGCGGCGGCAGCGCCAGCCAAAGGATATGTTCACTGTCTGGCGCGGCAGGCAGCAAGCGGGCGCAGTCAAACTCCAGCGATAAATCGTCGCTAATGTCATAATTGACCGGCGTGCCATCGGGCATCATCGCCTCCAGGCGCAAAATACGCAGCGTTCCTGCACACAGCGCAGCCTCGTCAATCTGGAGCCGGTTGACGCCCCAGAACCACGGATTAGCGCACCCGGTGAGCGCGGCACAAAGTGTTTCATTACGCAATGCCTGCAACTGGAAATGTTGAGGTAGCATTGCCATCCCTTCATACCAGCAAACCATTGCCGGAATTGTGCTCATAGTCCCTTCCTTGTTCATGGTGCCAGGACGGCTTCATCCGTCATTAGTAACAGATGCAGTGAATCTGCTTTTTCCAGTGTTAATCGGTGTTCTCCTGCGCTGCTGTAGCGGGCAAACAGCAGAATTGCCTCTGCCTTAACGCCGTGCAGAGGGGAGCTTTTGGTCACAAAACGCGAATCCGGTACCAGCTCCAGCGACCAGACATGCAACCCGTCAGGGCTATCGCGCAGGAGTTGTGATTTGGCGTTAAACCACTGTGTCGCACTCAGCGATTGTACGGTTGGCAGCAACGCATTATCGGCAATCGCGACAATATCCACGGCGACTGGCGTGTTATCGTTTGCATCTGCTGCGGTTTCAATGACCACATCATTAAATGCCACACGGTTTTGCCATAATGAACAACCGCTACTCAGTAAAATTAAAATACTGAATAGTATTATATTGGCTGAATGGAATAGGCCGTTTGTCATATAAAATCCTTTTATATTGTCATTAATAAGGTAATTAATGGCGGGGGTTGTTTTTTTGACTTAAATCATCATTGGATGAATCTTAAGTAATAAAATTTGTTAACATTTAAATATTCATTAAATTTATATTTTCAGTGCAAAGCATTATTTTATAATCAATTTTAATTGTAACATGTTGATTTTTATTGGTTAATTTTTTGTTAATTGATTTTTATCAAACAATTTATTTTTTTGTGTGAAAAGTAAAAAATTAAGTTGATATTTATTGGGTGTTGTGTTTTTTATATTGCCGGTAGTTATTCATGAATATGACTTTTCGAATAATGGTGCGGTAAATGTCGTGCCAGGGATACTATTGCAATAAAAAGGATTAAATATGGCCGAGAGCATTCAGCATAAACTCAACCGTATTAGGCCGCCGCGCGTGCAAATAACGTATGATGTGGAAACAGGTGGCGCGATTGAGAAGAAAGAGCTTCCCTTAGTTGTTGGTATTTTAGCTGATTTATCCGGACATCCCGCATGCCCACCCGCTAAATTACGTGAGCGGCGATTTGTCGAAATTGACCGTGATAATTTTGACGATGTGCTTTCCTCCCTCTCACCTCGTCTGGCGATACAGGTTGAAAATCGTCTGGCTAATGATGGCAGCAAATTGAACGTTGAGCTGTGCTTTAACGAGTTCGATGATTTTTCTCCACTCAATATTATCAATCAGGTTAAACCCCTTCAGCGACTGTTTCTTGCCCGGCAGCGCCTGCGCGATCTGCTCACCAAACTGGATGGTAACGACGATTTGGATGCGCTGCTACAGCAGGTGGTAAACGATAACGCCGAGCTTCAGGCTTTGAGACCCATCGTTGAAGAAAAACCGGCTGAAAACGCGTAACTGAATCAGGAGAAGAACAATGGAAAATGTTCAGGAACAAGCTGAAAACGGCGGACAGACGGTCACGCTGAGCGTGCTGGATCGCATTATCCAGGAAGGGCGGATGGCGCGCGATGAGCTACAACAGACCTACGCGCGTGACATGCTGGAAGAACTGGCGACGCAAATTCTTGATGAAGGGATGGCGATAGGAAGCGATACGGTGGCGATGATCAACCATCGCATCGCGCAGATCGACGAGCTTATCAGCGGCCAGTTGAATGAGGTATTGCATCACCCGGATATGCAGAAACTGGAAGCCTCCTGGCGCGGTCTGCATCAGTTTGTGATGAATACGGAGACCAGCACCCGACTGAAATTACGTCTGCTAAACGTTTCGCGCAAAGAACTGCAGGACGATCTGGAAAAAGCGGTTGAGTTCGATCAGAGCACGTTGTTTAAGAAATTGTATGAGGATGAATACGGTACTTTTGGGGGGAATCCCTATAGCGTGCTGGTCGGTGATTTCGAGTTTGGCCGTCATCCGCAGGATGTGGCGCTACTGGAAAAACTCTCCCAGGTCGCGGCGGCCGCGCATGCGCCGTTTATCGCCGCTGCCAGTCCTCGTTTGTTTGATATGGGATCGTTTCTCGAGTTAGGTGTCCCGCGCGATCTGGCGAAGATCTTCGAAAGCACCGAGCTGATTAAATGGCGGGCATTCCGCGAAAGCGACGACTCCCGCTATGTCTCATTAGTGCTGCCGCACGTGTTGCAGCGCCTGCCTTACGGCCCGGATACGGTGCCGGTGGAAGGCGTGAACTTTATCGAGGACGTCGACGGCCTTGATGCCAGCAAATATCTGTGGGGCAATGCCGCCTGGATGCTGGCCAGTCGTATTACCGAAGCTTTTGCCTTATACGGCTGGTGTGCGGCGATCCGCGGTGCGGAAGGCGGCGGCCTGGTATCCGATCTCCCGGCGCATACGTTCTCCACGCCATCCGGCGATATCAGCCTGCGCTGCCCGACGGAAATAGCCATTACCGACAGGCGTGAGAAGGAGCTTAACGATCTGGGATTCATCGTGCTGTGTCATAAGAAGAATACCAACACCGCCGCGTTCTTTGGCGGACAGACCACCAATCAGGCAAGGATCTACAACACCCCGGAGGCCAATGCCAACGCGCGGATCTCCGCAATGCTGCCTTACATCCTCGCCGCTTCCCGTTTTGCGCATTACCTGAAGGTGATTATGCGCGACAAGGTCGGCAGCTTTATGAGCCGCGATGATGTTGAGAGTTACCTCAATAACTGGATTGCTGACTATGTGTTGCTGCGCGACAGCGCGCCACAGGAGATTAAAGCGCGTTATCCGCTGCGTGAAGCACGGGTGGACGTGAGTGATGTTCCCGGCAAACCGGGCGTTTATCGCGCCGTTGTATTCCTGCGTCCGCACTTCCAGTTAGAAGAGTTGACCACCTCAATTCGTCTGGTGGCTGAACTGCCGCCGCCAGCTGCCGCTTGATTACTAAGGAGATAGACCATGGATGCGATTTTTTTAAAGCTTGACGATATCAAAGGCGAAAGCCAGGCCGATGGCTTCAAAGATCAGATAGAGATCATGTCCTACAGCCATAACGTGGCGATGCAGGTCACTAACGACGTCAGTAATACCGAACGTACTTCCGGGCGGGCGCACGTGGGTGAAATGTCGCTGACCAAGTTTGTCGATCTCGCCACGCCGGTGCTCAATGAGTATTGCTGTAGCGGGAAGGTGATCAAAGAAGCGAAGTTGACGCTCTGTCGTAACGACAATAGCGCGATGCTGCCGTTTATTGTCTATACCCTGAGTAACGTGGTGATCTCGCACCTGAGCGTCAGCGGCGGGTCCGGCGGTAAGCCGGTAGAGACGATGTCGCTGAACTTCACCAAAATCAAATGGGAAATCACCGCCCAGAAATCGGAAGGCACCCAGCAGGGCACCAGTTCATCCGTCTGGGATATGGCGCTGAATAAGAAAGGCAGCTAATGGTGGAGCCTTTCATCCCGGTTGCGCTATTCGACAGGCTGCTGGATGAGGAGATAAGCCCACGAGAGTCGGTGTGCCGGGAGTTGAATCGATTATTCAACTCCCGAGCCCCTGCGGATGATGACGCACTACCGCTGTTGCTTAGCTGGGGCGTCCCGGAATGGCACGGATGTAACGCGGGCGATGAGCGGGTGCTTAACTGGTATTGTCGCCAGCTACGCGCAGCCATTTTACGCAACGAGCCGCGGATTCAGGCGCTAACTGTCAGCGTGAAAGATGCGCATCATCAGACGCTGGCGCTGCATCTCGAGGTGATGTTGTGGCACGACGACGATCCGCTGACGCTGGATCTAACGTATCTGCACGGCAGCTGGCGATGACTATCGCAGGAGAAGATCAATGGACGATCGATTGCTGGAAGACTATTTGCAGGAGTTGAGATGGTTGCGTACCGCCAGCGGCGAGTTCGCCCGGCGGCACCCGCACGTTGCCTCTCGTCTGCGGCTGAGCGAATTTGATTGCCCGGATCCCCACGTTGAAAGGCTTTTAGAAGGTTTCGCCCTGCAAAGCGCCAAATTGCATCAGCGCCTTGATGATGGTTTTGGTGAACTGTGTGAATCGCTGCTGGAGCAGCTCTCACCTCATTCGATACGCCCTTTCCCTTCCACAGCTACCGCCAGTTTTACTGCGGATCCGCTGGCAGGTGATTTGAGTCAGGGTTACGCCCTTCCTGCCGGAACGCCGCTTTACGCGTTAACGCAAAGCGGTAAAACGATCTGGTGGCGTACCGCGCTGGCGCAAACGCTGTGGCCTATTGAGATTGACGATGTTACCTGGTGCGATGCGGCGCAGGCCCGGCAGTTAACCGGGCTGACGCGGGCGCGCGGCGCATTGCGTATTCAGCTACGTTGTCTGCCGCCACATCAGTTTTCGACGTTGGCGGTTACACAGTTACGCATTCATCTCAGCGGTTCGCCGCAAATCAACGCCACGCTATTTGATTTGTTGTACGCCCATGTCATTGGGCCGCTGCGCCCACATCCCATTGGCCTGCTGAATGCCGAAAAGATTTTGCCCTGCGAACCGGGCGTAGAGTCCAGCGTGCTGGCGCTCAGTGCCTGGATGAACAGCCCGCAGGCGCTGATGTATTTCGATTTGCCGCTGCCGCCTTCGGGGGAGGGCGACGCCATGATCTTGTGCATTCCTTTCGATCGCGCTCCGCCGGGGGCGCAGCATATTCACTCGGGTGATATTCGTTTGGGGTGTGTGCCAATCGTTAACC
>NZ_JAHLRC010000141.1:0-8203 GCF_018919545.1 Citrobacter sp. S46_ASV_140 | reverse complement strand
CAGATGATCCTGTGGGCGGTTGAGAGCAACGTTCAGGTTCTGATACTGCTGACTAAAGCAGACAAGCTGGCCAGCGGTGCGCGCAAAGCCCAGTTGAATATGGTACGTGAAGCCGTACTGGCATTTAACGGTGATGTACAGGTAGAAGCATTTTCATCACTGAAAAAACTGGGCGTGGACAAACTTCGGCAGAAGCTGGATAGCTGGTTTAGTGAACTGGCGCCGATTGAAGAGATGCAGGACGGGGAGTAACCCACCGATATGCCGGATAGCGCCGCTGCGCGTCTTATCCGGCCTACAGCCTGTACGAAACTTTTCTTTCGCACAATAAAAAACGCCCCAGTCATTACTGACTGGGGCGGCTAAAATATTCAGCCAAATCCGATTACGTGAAGTAAAAGGTCTGAAAGATAGAACATCTTACCTCTGTACCCTACGTGAATAACTTTACTCTTTTTTGAGCAGCTCAGAAAGCACTTTTTGTAATTTTTTTTCATTCCTTACATAGGGAATTCTAATGGACATCACAAAAAGTTCTATCTTATGTTGCTTAGTTACGAAAAAGGGGCGTTATTCAGTAAACCCTTAGTGCGCCTGATCCCAGTTTTCGCCACTACCGACTTCCACCAGCAACGGCACATCAATCTGGGTCTCGTTTTCCATCAGTTGATGGATCTTTTTAGAGACGCTTTCGAGGTCATCTTTATGCACTTCAAACACCAGTTCATCGTGTACCTGCATGATCATGCGCACACGTGGTTGCTCGGTTTGTAGCCATCCGTCCACCGCAATCATGGCTCGTTTGATAATGTCTGCGGCAGTACCCTGCATCGGGGCGTTAATCGCCGCGCGCTCTGCACCAGCGCGACGAGCGCCATTACTGGATTTAATATCCGGTAAATAGAGACGACGCCCTTCCAGCGTTTCAACATAACCTTGCTCTTTTGCCTGTGCACGGGTGCGTTCCATATATTCCAGCACGCCAGGGTAGCGTTCGAAGTAGAGATCCATGTACTTCTGTGCTTCTTTACGCGGAATATTCAACTGGCGCGCCAAACCAAAGGCACTCATCCCGTAGATCAGACCGAAGTTGATGGCTTTCGCGCTGCGGCGTTGTTCACCAGTCACGGAATCCAGCGGTAAGCCAAAGACTTCCGCCGCCGTTGCGCGGTGAATATCTTTCCCTTCGGCAAATGCGGTAAGCAGACCTTTATCACGCGAGAGATGCGCCATGATACGCAGTTCAATCTGTGAGTAGTCCGCAGAGACAATCACGTAGTCTTCTGGCGCAATAAACGCCTGACGAATACGACGACCTTCGTCATTACGTACCGGGATGTTCTGCAGGTTTGGATCCGTGGATGACAAGCGCCCGGTAGCGGTCACCGCCTGGTGATAGGAGGTGTGAACGCGCCCGGTTTTCTTGTTAATCATCAACGGAAGCTTATCCGTATAGGTCGACTTCAGTTTTGCTAAGCCGCGATATTCCAGGATCACTTTCGGCAATGGGTAATCGAGCGCGAGCTCTTCCAGTACCTCTTCCGACGTTGATGGCGCGCCGCCAGGGGTTTTCTTCAGCGGCTTAATACCCTGCTTTTCAAACAGGATAGTTTGCAGTTGCTTGGTGGAAGAGAGGTTAAACGCTTCTCCGGCGATCTCGTGCGCTTTTTGCTCCAGCTCGTTCAAACGCAGCGTCAGCTCTTCTGAATGTTTGTGCAGAACAGCCGGATCGATTTTCACACCGTTGCGCTCAACGCGAGACAAAACAGGAACCAGCGGCATATCGATATTTTCAAAGACGTTCAGCGGTCCTTTATGCTGCTGCAATTCTGGCCACATTTTGAGATGGAGCTGTAGCGTAACGTCGGCGTCTTCCGCAGCGTAACGTCCGGCTTCTTCCAGCGCTATCTGGTTAAAGGTCAGCTGGTTTTTGCCCTTTCCGGCGATCTCTTCAAAGGTGATGGTTTTATGTTTCAGCCAGCGGTCCGACAGGCTGTCCATATCGTGTCGGCCAGCGACGCTGTTAAGAATGTAGGATTCGAGCATGGTGTCATAGGTGATGCCACGCAGTTCAATGCCATAGTTCGCCAGGATACCGCGATCGTACTTCAGGTTTTGCCCGACTTTATGCGCGTTCTCATCTTCCAGCAGCGGCTTCAGCAATGCCAGCGCGCGGTCGCGAGCGATCTGATCGGGGGCGTCCAGGTAATCGTGGGCAACAGGAACATATGCAGCCACACCCGGTTCAATGGCAAAAGACAGGCCAACCAGATTCGCAGAGATGTTGTCCAGGCTGTCAGTTTCAGTATCGAAGGCAAAGACAGGCGCTTTTTTCAGCTTCGCAATCCACTCTTCCAGCGTCGCTTCATCCAGAATTGTCACATAGTTATCATACGAGAGAACCGTGGCCGGCCCCTCAGGCGTTTCATCGACGGCGATAGTTTCCTGTGGTTTTGCCGCCGGCTTCGTTCCTTTCGCCTGTAGCCATTTACCCGCTTCAACGTCAGTAACCCAACGTTTGAATTCGTACTGTTTAAACAGGCCAAGCAGTTCATCCGCTGCCGGCTGACGTACTTCCAACTGCTCGCAGGTCAACTCCAGTTCAACATCCGTTTTAATGGTAGCTAATTGATAAGAGAGGTACGCTACCTCTTTATTCTGCTCAAGCTTGCCCGCCATAGTTTTCGCACCACGGAAAGTCAGCCCCGCGATTTTGTCTGATTCAGCATAGAGGGTATCCAGCCCCCCCAGCCCCTGCAGCAGAGCCTGCGCTGTTTTTTCACCTACGCCAGGAACGCCAGGGATGTTATCTGAGGAATCCCCCATCAGCGCCAGGAAATCGATGATCAGTTCTGGTGGAACACCATATTTATTCACCACTTCATCCGGGCCGAGGATCGTATTGGTCATGGTGTTGATCAGGGTGATATTCGGTGTCACCAACTGAGCCATATCTTTATCACCGGTACTAATCAACACCGGACGCCCCGCCTTCTCTGCTTCCCGCGCCAGCGTACCGATGACATCGTCTGCTTCCACGCCCGAAACGGCCAGCAGTGGCAACCCCATCGCTTTTACCATCGCATGCAGAGGCTCAATCTGCGCACGCAGATCGTCCGGCATGGGTGGGCGGTGTGACTTGTAGTGTTCGAATAACTCATCACGGAAGGTTTTACCCTTAGCGTCGAATACCACCGCAGCATGGGTCGGCTGATATTGCAGAATCAAGCTACGCAGCATGTTGAGGACACCATACATCGCGCCAGTAGGTTCTCCTGCACTGTTAGTCAGCGGCGGGAACGCATGGTATGCGCGATACAGGTAAGAGGAGCCATCTACAAGGATAAGTGGGTTTTCTGGGATCTGAACCATAATGTCCGTGCCTGTTTATCAGATTATGGGTAAAGGATGCCACAGACAGGATGAAAACATGAGTTTTTCGCCGCATTTGTCGAAAAACTTTTGTAGATCTTCTGCTTTGCTCGCAAAGAAGACTGTGGATAACTTTGTGAATAAATAATTTTCAGCTCTTTAAATATAGCAATAAAATTAACACATCATTTTATTTATACATATATTTCAGACGCTTAAATAAATACGTAGCATTTTATTCCATTTATACAGCTTATATCCTGATGTGGATAGATATTCCCTTTTTTTCTATTCAGGGAAGATCCATCATTTGGTTCGTTTTCTGATAAAATCAGCCCCTTGCGCCTCTTTAGCGCACTATCTATGGCTAACCTTTTGAATAATTTAATTATGACGAGAATACTCGCTGCGATAACGCTGTTGCTGAGTATCGTATTGACCATATTGGTCACGATTTTTTGTTCTGTGCCGATCATCCTTGCCGGAGTTGTAAAACTCCTTTTGCCCGTTCCCGTTGTCTGGCGCAAGGTTTCTGTCTTCTGTAATTTCATGATGTACTGCTGGTGTGAAGGTCTGGCGCTACTGCTACACCTCAATCCGCGACTGAAGTGGGATGTCGAGGGACTGGAAGGTCTTAGCAAGAAAAACTGGTATCTGCTCATTTGTAACCATTACAGCTGGGCTGACATCGTTGTGCTTTGCGTGCTGTTCCGTAAGCACATCCCAATGAAAAAATATTTCCTCAAGCAACAACTGGCCTGGGTGCCCTTTATTGGCCTGGCCTGCTGGGCGCTGGATATGCCGTTTATGAAACGCTATTCGCGTGGCTACCTGCTCCGTCATCCAGAACGACGCGGTAAAGATGTCGAAACAACGCGTCGTTCCTGCGAGAAGTTTCGCGTACACCCGACAACTATTGTGAATTTTGTCGAAGGTTCACGTTTTACCAAAGAGAAATGTGAGCAAACCCGCTCTCCTTATCAAAACTTGCTCCCTCCAAAGGCGGCCGGTATTGCGATGGCATTGAACGTACTGGGGTCACAGTTCGATAAAATGTTGAACGTCACGTTGTGCTATCCGGAAAACAGCAGCCGACCGTTCTACGATATGCTGAGCGGTAAGCTAACGCGTATTGTCGTGCGGGTAAATCTGGAGCCAATTCATGAAGAGTTGCACGGTGATTACGTGAACGATAAGGGATTCAAGCGTCGGTTTCAGCTATGGCTTAATACGCTGTGGAGTGAGAAAGACGCGCAGCTCGACGCGATTAAAGCCTCATATGAAAAAGCCGGTCAGCACAAGTGACCGGCTTTTGCTTTTACTTCTGACCAACCAGATACTTCACGGTATCCGCATACTGTTGTACAAAGATATCCATGCTGCTGGTATCCATGCCCTGCGGATTTACCTGATATTTGCCATTCACGAACATTGCCGGAACGCCCTGCAGCTGTAAATCAGCCGCCGCTTTTTCCTGCTGCGCCACGAGTGATTTCACCACGAAGCTGTTCCATGCCGCATCATAGTCTTCACCTTTAATACCCGCGTCGACAAACACTTTACGGATATCAGCTACAGACTGAACGGTCTGGGTTTTCTGAACACCTTCAAACAACGGAACGGTTACTTGATCTTCAACGCCCAGCGCCATAGCAACGGCCCAAGCTTGCGTCAGATCTTTGCCCAAAGGCCCCAGAAACTCGACGTGGTACTTGGTCATCTTGGTGCCTTCAGGCAGTTTTTTCTTCACGTTATCAGAGACGTGAAGAACTTCTTCAAACTGATAGCAGTGCGGGCAGTAGAAGGAGAAGAACTCCAACACTTGCGGTTCACCCGCAACAGGCTTTTCCAGAGTGATGTATTGTTTGCCATCCTGGAACTGCGCTGCAGATGCGCTAAAAGCTAAAACCATACCAGCCAGCGCCAGCCATAATTTTTTCATGTTCAAATTTCTCCGATTAATACATTGGCGTTAATTGTAAGGGGGGCTCTTGCAGAATTTTTGCCTGCTCAATAAAGGTCGCGGTCTGACGATGCCAGTAATCTTCCCCGGTTAACCACGGGAAGTTTTTTGGAAACGCAGGGTCAGCCCAACGTCGAATTAGCCAGGCAAGATAATAAACTAAACGCATAGCGCGTAAAGGTTCTATCAGTCCGATTTCAGAGGTGTCGAACTCACTAAACTCTTCATAAGCCTCGATAATGGTTTCAAGCTGCATGCGTTGTTCAGCTTTATCGCCATTGAGGAGCATCCATAAATCCTGAACAGCCGGGCCATTGCGGGCATCATCTAAATCGACAAACATCGGACCATCGCGCCACAGAATATTACCGGCATGACAATCACCGTGCAGACGTAGCGTGGTAAAACGTGCATGCCAGCGTTCGGTTACGACCGCGATAAGCGCATCCGTTGCCTTCAGGAAAGCCGCTTTTTGCCCTGATGGGATCAACTGTGCGTGTTCAAAAAGCTTACGCGGCTCAGTCAGGTATTCTTCAAGGCCAATCGTCGGGCGAAAGGCAAAAGTACGCTTGCATCCGGTCTGATGCATACGTCCCAGATAGCGCCCCACCGCCTCCATCTGATCGATATTGTCGGCCTCAAACTGCCGCCCGCCGACGCTGGGGAAGATCGCATAATGGAAACCCTGATGGCTTAACAGCGTTTGGCCGCTTAGTATCAGCGGTGCAGCTACCGGGACTTCATCGCTTACCAGTTCCAGAGCAAACTGGTGCTCTTCCTGGATCTGATCGACAGACCAACGTTCAGGGCGATAAAACTTAACGACAAAGCGTCGACGGTCTTCGTCCTGGAATTGATAGACACGGTTTTCATAGCTGTTAAGCGGGGTAAGCCCGGAGTCCACCCGGATCCCCTGCTCAAACAGTGCATCCATGATGGTATCCGGGTGTAGCGTCTGGAAATTAAAAGCGTTGTCGTTCATCCCATCATCCGGAAAATACTACGAATGATTCAGGATATCATTTCGCAGCGCTTTCGGTGGTGGCGATTACAAGCTTTTACTCTTTAATTACGCCACGTGCGCGGAGTAGTGCGGTTTTAAAATCTTCTTCATAATCTTTCTGAATACCTGGGATGACGGCGTCTTTCGCCGAGTCACGCATTTTCAGGTGATAGATCAGAATGTCATCAGTTAAATCCGCCAGTTCGCCGTCAAAACCTGACTCTTGCGCCAGTTTCTGTAAAAATTGCATCAGGTTAAGATCGGGTTCCTTCTGCCAGGCCGGCTGGAGGAGTTCAATAACTTCATTCAGACGTTTACATTTCATGGTTGTGCTCCTTAGGCTCAATACAGATACGTTAGCAGGGTCAATCCCACATTAAAAGAGGCGATATCAGTGATTCTGGATAGTGCAATAACAGGGGTTGTGCTGGCAGGCGGTAAGGCCAGACGGATGGGCGGAACCGATAAAGGTCTGCTTGAGCTTGACGGTAAACCTCTTTGGCGGCATGTGGCCGATACCCTCGCTTTACAGGTCGAAACCGTGGTGGTTAATGCCAATCGCCACCGGGATATTTACCAACAAAGCGGCCTGAAAGTTATCCCTGATTCATTGGCCGATTTCCCTGGCCCACTGGCCGGGATGCTATCGGTATTCCTGCAGCAAGCGGGGGAGTGGTTTCTGTTCTGCCCGTGCGATATGCCTTATATTCCTCACGATCTGGTCAAACGTTTGAAGGAGCAGCGCAAAGCTGCACCGGTTGTCTGGGTGCATGATGGCGAAAGAGATCATCCGACCATTGCGCTAATGCACCGCACCATGCAACCCTTGCTACAGGATTATCTTCAGTCCGGTGAAAGGCGCGTCATGGTCTTTATGCGCCAGGCTGGCGGTCATGCTGTCGATTTCAGCGATCATAAAGATGCGTTCGTGAACGTGAACACCCCTGAAGAACTTGCAAAATGGCAGGACAAATCATGATCCCGTTACTCGCTATAGCAGCATGGAGCGGAACGGGAAAAACTACGCTGCTTAAAAAATTGATCCCGGAGCTACGTGCCAGAGACATTCGTCCCGGATTGATTAAGCATACTCATCACAATATGGATGTTGATAAGCCCGGCAAAGATAGCTATGAGCTACGCAAAGCCGGTGCAGCGCAAACCCTGGTCGCCAGCCAGCAGCGCTGGGCATTAATGGTAGAGACCCCGGAAGAGCCCGAACTGGATTTAGCGTACCTGGTAAGCAGGATGGATGCTTCCACACTGGATATGGTGTTGGTTGAGGGCTTTAAGCATGAACCTGTTGCTAAGATCGTTCTTTTTCGCGACGGTTGCGGGCACAGTCCAGAGGACCTGGCGTTAGACAACTATGTTATCGCGGTTGCCAGTGATATTCCGCTTGCGGTGGATGTTCCATTGTTAGATATCAACGATATACAGCAAGTTGCCGATTTTGTTACGCAATGGATAAGAAGATAGCTGCTGTGTCGTGATACGCCTTTGTAGCCCGGATCAGGCGGGAGGTCACCTCCGGCAGTTTTCACTCCCTGCAGACGCAAAAAAGCCCATCCGGCAGGATGGGCTTCTTCACTTGTTTGATGCCTGGCAGTTCCCTACTCTCGCATGGGGAGACCCCACACTACCATCGGCGCTACGGCGTTTCACTTCTGAGTTCGGCATGGGGTCAGGTGGGACCACCGCGCTACAGCCGCCAGGCAAATTCTGTTCATCAACACACCTCTCGGTCTGTCGATGTAATCTGTATCAAACTGAAAATGATGTCTCTTTCGCCAAAACACCTTCGGCGTTGTAAGGTTAAGCCTCACGGTTCATTAGTATCGGTTAGCTCAACGTATCGCTACGCT
>NZ_JAHLRC010000140.1:0-8231 GCF_018919545.1 Citrobacter sp. S46_ASV_140 | reverse complement strand
TCCCTATCCAGCCGCGTTACGCTACCTGATCAAATGCGCCCTGGTTGTCGCGCCCATCTATATGCTGATTGCCGGTTGGTCACTGTGGGTGCGAATTCAACAGTACGGTTGGACGCCCGAGCGTTTATATGGCGTGCTGGTGGTCTGCGTGCTGCTGCTCTGGTCGTTTGGCTATCTGGCGAGTATTTTACGCCGTGGGCGCAATCCGCTTGAGCTTCAGGGGAAGGTGATTCTTAGCGTTTCGTTGCTGGCGTTGGGGCTGTTGATTTTGCTGTCGTCGCCGGTTATTGATGCCTGGCGCATCAGCGTCAACAGCCATATGGGGCGGTATCACAGCGGGAAAATTAAGCCGGATCAGGTCAGCCTGTATATGTTGAGTAATAGCGGAAAACCGGGACGTGCGGCGTTGGAGGCATTACAAAAAGATGCGGCGTTTAACCAAGACAGTAAGCGCCGGCGCGACTTAAATTCTCTGCTGCAAGGACGTCGCGATCCCATTCAGAACCTGACTACCACTCAACTAGCGCCGAAAGTGATGATTGCTCCAGGTAGCAGGCAACCCGATGAGACCTTCTGGGCGTTTGTCAAAGGGCAGAGCTACCGCATTACATCCTGCGTTGAGCAGGATGCATGCGTCCTGGTCGATCAGGACCTCAATGCTGATGGTAAGCCTGAGCAGGTGCTGTATGCTTTTGGCGATGGTGAGAGTCTGGTCTTTGCCAGGAAAGAGGATAAATGGGAACTCATCGCATCAGGTCAGCTACCTGCAGGATTCAATAAGGATAAACTGCTGCAGGCGGTGGCGAATCATCAACTGGATTCAGCCCCCAGAGTTTGGCGTGATATCACTATTGATGGCACCCGATTGCCGATGAATTATTACAACGAGTGAGCGTGTTGCGGATAGCGCTTTGATGGATGGCGGTGCGAACGCCTATCCGGTCGACGATAGTGGGCCGGATAGGCAGTGGTGATTAATGTACCTGCGGGTCCGCCGGGGAAGCGTTGCTGCGGATCTCAGCAATGTCCATGGCGTTAAACAGATAGTGGCTCCCGCAGTAATCGCAGTGCATATCGATCTCGCCTTCTTCCGCCAGAATGCTGTCCACTTCTTCGTCCGGCAGCGTTTTCAGTGCGCCAGCGCAGCGTTCGCGTGAACAGGTGCATTTGAACTCAACGTCCTGCGGATCGTAGAGAGTAACCTCTTCTTCGTGGTACAAGCGCCACAGCACTTCGTTGGCCGGGAGCGTTAACAGCTCTTCAGTTTTGATGGTTTCGGTCAGGGCTGTCAGGTGATCGAAATCATCTGCCTGCGCGTTTTGCGCCGGCATTACCTGCAGAAGCATCCCGCCAGCAGCGGGTTTGCCATCGACGTCGCCAGTACGGATAAACAGACGTGTCGGCAGCTGTTCAGAACGCATGAAGTAATCTTCCAGACAGGCGGCCAGCGTGTCGCCTTCCAGACCAACTACGCCCTGATAGCGCTCGCCTTCTTCTGGGGTAATGGTGATCACCAGGTAGCCGTTGCCTACCAGCGTTTTGAGATCAGCGCCTTCAGGGATATCGCCCTGCATACGGGCCACGCCGCGCATCTGCTGATTGTTGTTGCCGTTAATGACGGCCAGGCTCAGCGGACCATCGCCCTGCAGCTGTACGGTGATATCACCGGCAAACTTCAGCGTGGCGGTGAGCAGGCTGGTGGCGACCAGCAGTTCAGCCAGCACGTTCTTGACCGGCTGCGGGTAAGTATGATTTTCGAGGATCTGTTGCAGGGTTTCCGAAACGGTCACCAGCTCGCCGCGCACGGCAAAGTTTTCAAACAGATAACGATGTAATTGGTCATGTTGCGGCATAATCATCTCTCTTGCAGGTGACAGTCACTCGCTGTCGCCATGTTTAAATCGTAACAGGTCGCGGCGCTCTTTCTTGTCCGGTCGCCTGTCCGGGTGCGGCATGGTTAACGCGTTAAGTTTACGCGCCAGCGCCACTTTTTCGCGTTTTTCTACGCTTTCCGCGGTTTCTTCATACAGCGTAACGGCTTCCGTGGCCGGGCGACGCTGCTCGGTAATAGCCTTGATAATGACCGTTCGCTCGTCATTTCCCTGGCGCAGGGTGAGGGTGGCGTTCAGCTCGACAATCTTGCTCGGTTTGCTGCGCTGGCCGTTGTAATGCACCTTACCGCCTTCAACCATTTCGCGGGCTAGCGCACGCGTTTTGTAAAAGCGTGCAGCCCACAGCCATTTATCCAGCCTGACTTCAGCAGAGGGCTTTTCTTTCATGGCGTCTCCTTCACATCAGTGAGGGGATCAGTCGGCGGTAGTCATTCAGTGACGGATGGCGTGCGTACTGTTTTTCCGCGATGCCTGAGTCGGGATTGGTCACGCCGAGGCAGTAACGAATACCGTACAGAGCAGCGGCGTCGAGAATGGGTTCGCTGTCGTCAATAAACAGCGTCTTCTCTGCACTCATTCCCGTTTCTTCAGCCACAGCGTGCCATAACCGCTGATCCTCTTTGGGATAACCAAATGTGTGGGTGGAAAGTAATAAATCAAGGTGTGAGGCCAGACCGGTATGCTCCAACTTCACCGCCAGGTTATGGGGATGCGCGTTGGTGAGCAAAATACGGCGCTTGCCGCTGGCTTTTAAGGCATCAAGAAACGGTACGGTATCTTCACGCAAAACGGCGCGCGGTCCCTGTTCCGTTGTCATGGCGCAAATATCAAGATCCAGGCATTCGCTCCAGTAATCCAGGCAGTACCAGTTTAGCGTATGCTGCACGGCATGATACTGCTGACGAATATAGTCCTGGGCTTCCTGGGGAGAGATACCCTGTTTCGCGCCATAGGTTTCCGGCACCAGTTTTTGCCAGAAATAGTTATCGAATGCCAGGTCGAGCAGCGTGCCGTCCATATCTAACAACACGGTATCGACATCCTGCCAGGCAATATTGATCTGCATGGAAACTCCCCAGAAGAAAACATGATGCGCGACAGGGTAGCATATCCTGTCGCGCGAGCGTGTTATCGAATCAGGCTTTCCGGGTTGTCAATCAGCGTTGGATTCAGGCAACTTTCGTAGTAGCTCTGAATTTCCGTGATGCGGGAGCGGTGACGCTGGTAGCGTCTGAAAGCCTGTATGCTGTTGTAGACAGCGCACCCGAGCATGGAGAACATCAGCAGCGTTGTGCCAAGGTAACGCCATAATCCTGAACGATCCGGGATACGGTGCAGGCCAATGTGCTGGGTGCCATTGGCGTCGGTCGAAATATTGGTGACGATCCCCTCCGCGCGAAACGGCGTCTGCATCAGCATCTGCGCCAGACGCTGGAAGGCGTTCCACTGTTCCTGTGGGGGATAGTCATATAGCGAGGTTGTCGGCCACGGCTGATCGACCAGATCGCTGCCTTCGTCGCTGATAATCAGGAAACCGCCAGGGGCTGGGCTATTCAGCGTCTGGGCCGCTCGCGCAGTCTCGCGTGAAATAAACGGCGCCGTAGAGGTATTCACCAGATTATCCAACGACTCCGCGCTTACCGGACGCAGCAGCACGTTCACACCATCCAGTTTGCCTGCGTTCGCCCGTTTCACCAGCGCTGTCCAGTCTTTACTGTTACCAAGGTTAACCAGCGCATTTTTTAAACGTACACATTCATCTTTGGCCGCGCACAGATCGGCCGTTTTCAGGACAATCTCGCCAAAATCGTCCAGTAACACCATTCCGGACTTTTGGATTGCCGAGCGTAACGATGCGCTGACGCGAGAGTCATCATCCGCTTTGGGGTGCAGTTGGCGGTTCACCGCCTGCGTGAGCGCGGTGGCTTTATTCACCAGATCGGACTCAGGCAGCGGTAATGCGCGCGCGTCATTCCAGATAATTTGCGTGCAATCGAAAGGCATAAACGGCGCGGAAGGCTGCGCATTCCAGCTCCCTTGGGTATGAATGTTACACATACCCGTACCGCTCAGATGCAGCGTGTCACCCACGCGAACGCCCGCGTTTTCAAGCTGTTTAACGCTGGTGGCTTCGATAGTTTGTGCGCCCTTCATCCAGGAAAGCGTAAGCTTTATCGGCATATCCAGCGGGATCCAAAACAGCAGCATCAGCAGCACCAGCAACGAGCCGCCCGCGATGACGGCGTTGCGCAGCCAGTGCTGTAACGGGAAGTTTTTGACTTCGTCATGCAGCGATAAAAAACGTCCCTGGCGTACAACGTGGCGATCGAGATAAATATCAATATCCGTTTGCTGGCCAAGATCTTGTGCGATGTAAGGCTGCCAGTGCGGTGGATAAATCAGATCAATAATACCTAGCGAGATATTATTAATTTGCTCCTGGTCGTTTTCGCCAAACAGCCCCCAGCGACGCGGCGTACCGCGCAGACAATGAATTTCCCGCAGGGCGGTTTTAGACGGTGGGGCAAACAGCCCCCACAGACCCGCAGCCAGCAGCAGCACCGCGCCACCAACTGTCCACGGAACAAACGTATCCGGGATTATCAAACAGAAAAAGAACAGCAGGAACGATGCGGCAATCAGTAATGCCTCGCGCAATCCCGACGGGCGGCTGAGCGCATATTCTTCATGGGTTTCCTGGCGAATATTCAGCAGTTCAATCTGCTCGCTTTCTTCACCGCGAATGGACGCCTGGGTAGAAGCGGTGTGCTGTAACGCATAGCCACGCGCTTCCTGCATATATTCCTGCAGCGTATGGCCGTTCAGGGAGATAACCAGCGGTATCGTATTGGTGTGGATTAGCTCAACGCTGTTTTCGTCATTGATGTATTGTTCCCAGAAAGGGGGAAGATGTACCTCAACGGAATCAAGATAGTAACGCCATTTGTTAGGATCGTCGGTAGTAATGCCGTAACGTGTAATCGCGTGCGTAAGTACGATGACGCTATTACTTTGGGCATTCAGCGTTAATGACACCGGTGCGGAGCTGGCGCCCGTTGGACCAGGTACCTGCTGAATTTGACTAAGGCTTTCGAGATAGTTTTCGACTGCACTGCGCTCTTCAGGCGTGAGTTTACGCTTCGAGGCGTCTGAGAAGACGTTGCTCAAGGGTAAATTTTTCCGTCTGGATTTCGTTCTGAGTAGCCATCCTGCAAGCAATGAGCAGGCCAGCAAAGCAGCTAAAAAAATCAGAATGGTGCTCATGCTTTCCCCATCTTACTTAGTCTGTCAGGCGTGGTCAGTCGCACCCTGTTCAATATTCGTGATTCTGTGGTTGGCTATCGGCAAGTGTGGAGTCGAACTTGAGCATCTTTAAGTACAGCCCAGTAAATGCGAATCATAGCAAAATCACTAAAAATGGAATATCAGCAAATTCCTGGAGTTATTTCAACCTATTGACTTTTAATTTGAAATAGGGATTAACTTTTAGTACGTTACATAAATGTAAATAAACGGCAATTCACATTGCCGAAACCGTGCGGTATATCGCACAATAACCCCAGATTTCACAGCAAAGATCCTCACAATGAGCAAATCATTACAGAAACCCACGATTTTGAAAGTGGAAACCGTCGCCCAATCCCGGCTGTTTAAAGTCGAAAGCGTGGACCTTGAGTTCAGCAATGGCGTACGCCGCGTTTATGAACGTATGCGCCCGTCCACGCGTGAAGCGGTAATGATTGTGCCGATTGTGGACGACCACCTGATCCTCATCCGCGAATACGCCGTCGGGACCGAATCTTACGAACTGGGTTTTTCCAAGGGGTTAATCGATCCTGGCGAAAGCGTGTATGAAGCGGCGAATCGGGAGCTGAAAGAAGAGGTGGGGTTTGGCGCAAAAGATCTGACGTTTTTAAAGAAACTCAGCATGGCGCCGTCCTATTTCTCCAGCAAAATGAACATCGTGGTGGCGGAGGACTTATATCCTGAATCGCTGGAAGGTGATGAGCCTGAACCATTACCGCAGGTGCGCTGGCCGCTGGCGCATTTGATGGATCTGCTGGAAGATCCTGATTTTCACGAAGCGCGTAATGTGAGTGCGCTGTTCCTCGTGCGTGAATGGCTGAAAGGACAAGGGCGGCTTTAATTTCTCTTCACGAATAATAAAAAAGGCGCCGAAGCGCCTTTTTTTGATCGTTCAGGGATCAGAACAGTTCGTGTGTCTCACCATTATCGATAATGGTCGTCCCCACCTCATGCACCGCCTGTTGCGTCGGCTGAGTGCCTTCAATGAAGTATTCTGCGCGGCTGTTGCCACCGCTTGCCAGTTGACCGGTGCTGCGATCGATATTGACCGTCACGATACCCGGCGGCGGCGTCAGCGGCTGCTCAGGCACGCCTTCCAGCACGGACTTCATATAGGCATCCCAGGCAGGCTGTGCGCTCTTTGCGCCGCCTTCGTAGCCGGAGATCTGGTCTTTGATCGCCCCAGAAGCCGTCGTGTGTCCGAGATTGCGGCGATGGTCATCAAACCCGATCCATACCGACGTCACCACGCCTGGCCCGTAGCCGGAGAACCATGCATCTTTAGAGCTGTTGGTGGTCCCGGTTTTCCCGCCGATATCATGGCGCTGTAAATCGCGACCTGCACGCCAACCGGTTCCCATCCAGCCCGGCTCACCAAAGATATTGGTGTTCAGGGCGCTTTTAATCAGGAAGGCCAGCGGCGTGTTGATCACGTGTGGAGCGTACTCCTGCGTTCCGCTTTGCGCGACCAGCGCCTGGTTTGCCTGCTCAAGCTGAGGCATAGGCACGGCGGCATTCTGCTGTTCCTGCGAGACGGCGACATCTTCGACGTTACTGTTTTCCAGCACGTTAGATTTCTGGGTATCACCATAAATCACCGGAATATCGCATTCCGGACAGGCAATTTTCGGCTTCGCCTCGAAGATAACGCCGCCCATATCGCTTTCGATTTTACTGATGAAATACGGATCGACCAGGAAGCCGCCGTTAGACATCACTGCATAACCGCGCGCCACCTGCAACGGCGTGAACGAGGCAGAACCCAGTGCCAGCGACTCGGTGTGCACAATGTTCTGTGCCGGGAAGCCGAAACGTTGCAGATACTCTGCCGCGTAATCCACGCCCATCGCGCGCATGGCGCGTACCATCACCACGTTTTTCGACTGACCCAGCCCCTGACGTAAGCGGATAGGACCGGCGTATTGCGGTGGTGAGTTCTTCGGCTGCCAGTCGGAACCCGCTCCGGCATCCCAACGGGAGATCGGCACGTCGTTAAGCATGCTCGCCAGCGTCAGACCTTTATCCATCGCGGCGGTATACAGGAATGGTTTGATGTTGGAACCCACCTGGCGTAACGCCTGGGTTGCACGGTTAAACTTGCTCTGGTTGAAGTCAAAACCACCGACCAGCGCCAGCACCGCGCCGTTTTGCGGATTGATGGAGACCAGTGCGGAGTTGACGTCCGGTACTTGCGCCAGCCACCAGGCATCGCCAACCTGGCGTACCCAGATTTGCTGCCCGGTTTGCACCACATCAGTCACTTTGCGCGGCGTCGGGCCTTGCTGGGTATCCGAGCGGTAAGGACGCGCCCAGCGCATGCCTTCCATCCGTAATGACACTGACGTACCATCCGCCAGCGCGGCAATGGCTTCCTGCGGAGTGGCGCTGGTAACAACCGCCGGTAGCAGGGGACCATAAGTCGGTAGCGCTTTCAGCGTATCGGTGATTTTCTTGCTGTCCCAACTGCTTTCGCCCACTTTCCACAGCACGTTCGACGGGCCGCGGTAACCGTGGCGCATGTCGTAATCCATCACGTTGTTACGTACTGCCTGCTGAGCAGCCTGCTGTACTTTGCGCGTAATGGTGGTGGTGATGCGATACCCGTCCTCATAGGCTTTCTCGCCATAACGGTTATACATCTCCTGGCGCACCATCTCAGAGAGATACGGCGCGGAGAAGGCGATTTCCGGCGCGTGGTAGTTGGCGTCAATGGCTTCGCCGCGCGCCTGATCGTACTGGGCCTGCGTGATGTAGTTTTCGCTCAACATACGCGACAGTACGACGTTACGTCGCGCGGTTGCCCTTTCCATCGAATAGAGGGGGTTGAAGGTTGACGGCGCTTTTGGCAGACCGGCAATCACCGCAATTTCACTTAAGCTGAGCTGATCAACCGTCTTACCGAAATAGACCTGCGCGGCAGCACCTACGCCATAAGCGCGATACCCCAGGTAAATCTTGTTCAGATACAGTTCGAGAATCTCATCTTTACTCAGCAGTTGTTCAATGCGGATCGCCAGGAACACTTCTTTGATC
>NZ_JAHLRC010000013.1:0-70447 GCF_018919545.1 Citrobacter sp. S46_ASV_140 | reverse complement strand
TATGCTGGGCGTCGATGTCATCAATCTTGCTAACGAGGGATGCCTTTGCTTGTTTGTAGAATCGGATAGTGCAGAAGAAGTGCTCAAACTCTTACAAGCGCACCCGCTTGGCCAAAAGGCCGCGATTATTGGCGAGGTATTAACAATCCCTCAAGCCAAAGTCAGCATGCTTGAACAGGATGGAACCGTATCGACTATAGAGGAGCTCTACGGTGCAGAATTGCCACGACTCTGCTAAGCAATGCGACGCAGTGGAAACCCGGCGTTACCGCATTTGCGGTATCGTCCAGGGGGTAGGATTTCGTCCTTTAGTCCATCGACTGGCTCGCACCTTCGAAGCCACAGGCTGGGTACTTAATGATTCCGAAGGCGTATTGCTGGAGCTACAGGCCACGTCCAGACATATCGCGCAACTCATTGATGAGCTAGTATCTAAACCGCCACCAATGACCCGCATCAATAGTATTGTGGAAGTACCACGAGAAAATTCGGTTCAACAATACGCAGAATTTAGTATCCGTAAAAGCCGTCAGTTGGCGCGGATGGATACTATTATCCCACCAGATTCAAACGTCTGTCAGGATTGCCTTAATGAAATGTCTGACCCGCTAAACCCGAGGTATCGGTACGCTTTTATTAATTGCACCAACTGCGGGCCACGATACTCAATTATCCAGGCAATGCCTTATGATCGTTCACAAACAACAATGCAAGCCTTTGCAATGTGTCCTGCCTGTCAGCGTGAGTATGATGACATCAATAATCGCCGTTATCACGCGCAGCCCAATGCTTGTCCAGAATGCGGACCAAAACTGGACCTAAGGTCTTGCAACGGCGAAACGATAATCACAAACGATATCGTCAAATTTGCCCTAGCAAGGCTACAAGAGGGCGCGATTATTGCGATGAAAAGCCTTGGTGGTTTTCATCTGGTTGTTGATGCGAATAATGAAAATGCCGTTTCGCAACTGCGAAAGCGCAAGCACAGAGATGCCAAAGCTTTTGCTATTATGGTAAGGGATTCAAATCAGGCAGCTCGCATAGCCCGTGTCAGCGCGCATGAAAAAAAAATTCTGGAAAGTGTTGAGCGCCCAATCGTATTACTGCGTAAACGTAAAAATACACTGCCGGAAATCATCGCACCGCATAACCCCAATATTGGTGTCATGCTCCCATCCACACCACTTCAGTATTTAATGCTAGAAGATACCACAATGCCAGCCCTGGTGATGACCAGTGGTAATCTCTCAGGCCATCCAATCGTATTTGATAATACGAGTGCTATTGTGCAGTTGGGTGAAATCGCAGACTATTTTATTCTTAACGATCGTGACATTCATACTCGTGTCGATGATTCCGTTGTCCGTGTCATGACCCATGGTAATAACCTTTCATTCCTTCGGCGCTCACGAGGTTATGCCCCCTATCCTGTACACCTTACTTCCCGGGTTGATCCGATCATCGCTCTTGGCGCAGAACTAAAAACAACTGTGAGTATAGCGAAGGGTAATGAGGTGTTTATGAGCCAGCACATTGGCGATCTCAAAAATGATCTCACGTTTACATCACACCTTACGTGCGTTAATCATCTGCAAAAGCTTCTTAATATTGAGCCGAAGGTTGTGGCTTGCGATCTCCATCCAGCGTTTCGCTCGACGCGTCGTGCACTGGAACAATCGCAACTGCGGGTTATTCAGGTGCAGCATCATCATGCACACATGGCATCGTGCATGGCTGAAAACGGACTCAGTGGAAAAACTATTGGCGTTGTGTTCGACGGTACGGGCTACGGCGTTGATGGCACTATCTGGGGTGGCGAATTTCTTGTAGGGGATACCAGAAGCGTTAAACGTGCAGCACACCTTCGTTATATCGGCCTACCAGGCGGTGATAGCGCGGTTAAAGAACCCATTCGGATTGCTATTTCGTTATTAACGGAAATCTACGGGGAATATATTCCTGAGCTTTCTATTCCTGGCCTACAAACATTGTCGGCTGTCCAGAGGGACGTTTTCGCCAAAATGACTTACCGAAGGATCAATACACCAGTGACCAGCAGTATCGGCCGACTTTTCGATGGCATTTCCGCATTAATGGGCATTTGTACACATATTGAATATGAAGCACAGGCCGCCATTGAATTGGAAGCATTATTGCAGAGCGATCTTCATATGTCGCAACCTTTTTCTTTCTCGATTATCGAGTCAGAAGACCATCTCGAGGTGGATTATCGCCCGATGGTTCATGAGATGATTACAGCATTAACAGTACACTCCCTCGATTTACCTGAATTAAGCAGGCGCTTTCATTCAACTATCGTAGAGATTATTACCGCAGTCTCTACCCGTTTATCTGCCCTTGCCATGACACGGCAAGTTGTACTGAGTGGAGGTGTCTTTTGTAATGCGTTCCTTCTCTACAATGCCCTTGACAGACTGCAAGCGGCCGGACTTAAAGTTTACTGCCATCAACTCGTCCCCACTAATGATGGTGGCATCTCTTTAGGGCAAATTGTCGTTGCATCCAGCCTAAGCCAAACGAATTAACTTAATAATAAGGAAATAGAATATGTGTAATGCCATCCTGAAAGCTGCTGCCGTATTATTTGATATGGACGGTGTGCTTATTGATTCAAATGAAGTGATTGAAAGAGCCTGGCATGAAGCGGCTGCAATGTATGGTAAAACAATATCGGAACAAGAAATTATTAAGCATATTCACGGACAGCCTGGTCCGCATACTATTCGGGCGCTCTTCAGTGACCTACCGCTCGTTGATCAGCAAAAGGTTCAGGCTCATATTATTCATGTTGAAAATACTGCGTCTTATAATCCTATCCCGGGAGTCGCAGAACTTATTACCGTACTGGATGCTTCAGGTATTCAGGTTGGCATTGTAACCAGCGGCTGGCGTGAGAAAATCGACCGTGTGACGGCTATGCTTCAGATTCAGTCCTGCATTTCTGTGATTGTTGAGCGCGATGACGTCGCCCGAGGGAAACCTTTCCCAGACCCTTATCTTCTTGCAGCCGAGCGTTTTTCTATTCCCGCGGAGAAAACAATCGTCTTTGAAGATTCCAAAAGTGGCGTCACGTCTGCTGTTGCAGCTGGAGCTTTTTGCGTCGGGATCGGTAGCGCTGAACTGATTTCCTGCGGAGCTCGGCTTACTATTTCGGACTTTACCGGTGTTGAAGTCATATCACGACTGGATGGAAACATCGCGATTTCATTTTGCCCAGGGCATGTTTTGATGATCGATAAAAAAGACGCATCTCAAGAAACAAAGTAGAGTTAAAAGGGCCATCAATGGAAATCGCGCAAAAAGGACGCTGGGCTGTTACAACATTATTTTTTGTTAATGGATTAGTTACCGGTGCCTGGGCTGTGCAAATTGCCCAACTGGTTTCACGTTTTCACATTACTGATAAAGTAATAGGCCATTTGATACTTATTTTCGGTCTGGGTGCATTATTTATGATGCCGCTATCCGGCATGGCGATGGAAAAATATGGCTCACAACGCATCGTGCGTATTTTTTCCATCGCAGCCTCGCCTGCTCTTATTCCCGTGGGACTCGCACCTGATATCTACCTGTTAACACCGATACTCTTTTTTCTTGGTGCCATGATCGGGGCAATGAACGTTGCGATGAATTCGAATGCAGTTGCCGTCGAGAAAGCCTTATCACGCACAGTGTTATCTTCATGCCACTGTTTTTGGAGCATAGGGCTTTTCACTTCAGGCCTGATTGGGGGGTATCTGGTTAAGCAGTTCGGTTTTCTCACGCACCTTTTTTTGATTGGCACGTTTTCCTTAGCGATAACATTGTCGGTATGCCCACATGTCATCAAAGATAAATCGATAAAAATTAAACGTTCAATTAAAGAAAAACAGCCTCATCATTCGAGCACCATCTACGTTATCGGTGTTATTGCCCTGCTGGCCATGATCCCGGAATGTGCGGTCGTTGACTGGTCGTCACGTTATTTACTGAAAAACCTTAATGCAACTACGGAAACGGCAAGTCTTGCTTTTGCCTGCTTCGCGGGAACCATGGCGATTTTTCGCTTTTTGGGGGATTTCATTCGCAATCGTTTCGATGCCATTTTTGTAATGCGCACATCCAGTCTGGTGGCTGGAATCGGACTGCTGGCAGCGGCAGCGGCAAATAACCCTTGGCAGGCTACCGTTGGTTTTGCTATTGCTGGTATCGGTATCGCCAATCTGGTACCGATTGCTTTTTCCGCGGCCGGAAACCAGCCTGATATCTCAACCAATGCAGGAATGGGTATCGTTACCACCATTGGTTATCTGGGCACGTTGCTGGCACCTGCTCCTGTTGGTCTGGTCGCTGAACTGACGGGATTTCCTGTCGTATATATAGGGATGGCCGCCATGATGGGCGTGATTATGCTGCTTGCCCCTCTCGTTCGGGTAAAACCCTGCGAAACTTGAGGCAAGCTGGATGGGAAAGCCATTAGCAAGCCTGATGTCGCCTAACGCATTGAAAACAAAAAGCCCGCTTAAGTTTCCTTAAGCGGGCTTCTTAAATATGGCTCCTCTGACTGGACTCGAACCAGTGACATACGGATTAACAGTCCGCCGTTCTACCGACTGAACTACAGAGGAATCGTTGTGGAGGCTTATCTTAGCGGCGAAAAAAATTTTGTCAAACCCCATTTCCCCGAATAAGTTTCAATTGATGCTTCTCTCGACAGTTTGTTGCATTTCCAGACATTTTAAATGGAAAAAACTTTGCAGCTTTTTGGTTTCTCCCTCATCATTTGAAATGAGGTTTCAACTTTCTTCTTTAAGGTCCACTTTGAACGTCTCCGCTGCCTTACGCCAGGTCGCTTCCCGCACGCCCTGGTATGCCAAACGCAAGAGTTATAAGGTTCTCTTTTGGCGCGAAATCACTCCGCTTGCGGTCCCCATTTTTCTGGAAAACACCTGTGTGCTGTTGATGGGCGTACTGAGTACCTTCCTTGTTAGCTGGTTGGGAAAAGAAGCAATGGCTGGCGTTGGTCTCGCCGACAGTTTCAACATGGTCATCATGGCGTTTTTTGCCGCCATCGATCTGGGAACCACGGTGGTGGTAGCATTTAGCCTGGGAAAACGAGATCGTCGACGGGCAAGGGCAGCAGCCAGACAATCGCTGGTGATCATGACGATTTTTGCTACCGTGCTGGCAGCGGTCATTCACTATTTTGGTGAACAGATTATTGACGTTGTCGCCGGTGAAGCAACCCCCGATGTTAAGGCCTTGGCACTCACCTATCTGGAACTAACGGTGCTCAGCTACCCGGCGGCAGCCATTGCTTTGATCGGTAGCGGCGCACTCCGCGGAGCCGGAAATACCAAAATTCCGCTGTTGATTAATGGCGGTATGAATATCCTAAATATCATCATCAGCAGCATCCTGATCTACGGGGTCTTTTCCTGGCAAGGGCTGGGATTTGTGGGGGCAGGACTCGGGCTGACCATTTCACGCTACATCGGTGCGTTCGCCATTATCTGGGTGCTGATGATTGGTTTTAATCCGGCGCTGCGTATTCCCTTCAAAAGCTATTTTAAGCCGCTCAATCTCGCCATTATCTGGGAAGTTATGGGGATCGGTATTCCGGCAAGTATTGAGTCAGTGCTATTTAATGGCGGTAAACTGTTAACACAGATGTTTGTCTCCGGCATGGGAACCAGCGTAATTGCCGGAAACTTCATTGCCTTTTCTATCGCCGCGCTCATCAACCTGCCGGGGAATGCTTTAGGCTCCGCGTCGACAATCATTACCGGCAGGCGTCTGGGAAATGGTCAGATTGCCCAAGCGGAAATCCAGTTACGCCATATATTCTGGCTCTCAACAATCGGCTTAACCGCCATCGCCTGGCTAACCGCCCCCTTTGCCGGCGTTATGGCCTCATTTTATACCCACGATCAGGATGTAAAAGAGGTCATAGTCATCCTAATTTGGCTCAACGCAGCGTTTATGCCGATATGGGCAGCATCCTGGGTGCTACCATCAGGGTTTAAGGGCGCACGTGATGTGCGTTTTGCGATGTGGGTATCGATGTTGGGCATGTGGGGCTGTCGCGTTGTGGCGGGTTACACGTTGGGAATCGTATTAGGATGGGGTGTAGTCGGCGTTTGGTTAGGGATGTTCTTCGACTGGGCCTTGCGCGCCGCGTTATTTTACTGGCGTATGGTTACAGGCCGCTGGTTATGGAAATACCCTCGTCCCGAGCGTGAAAAGTGCATAAAACAACCGGTTGCGTCTGAATAAGCGGCGAAATGGGGAATATTTCAGCAAACGATCGCATTTATCTATTCAGGCTTTGACAACGCTGAGTGGCATCGCTAATATTCGCCTCGTTCACACGATTCCTCTGTAGTTCAGTCGGTAGAACGGCGGACTGTTAATCCGTATGTCACTGGTTCGAGTCCAGTCAGAGGAGCCATATTTAAGAAGCCTGCTTAGGAAACTAAGCAGGCTTTTTGCTTTATATCTGATAATCAATCACGGCTTCATCTGGCTCCATCGCCTGGCGCTTGATTTCATCGACGGATAACCCTGCGTTGCATAGCTCAATGAATCGCCAAACGTAGTTGCGCTGCAGTTGCCCGCGTTTCAGGCCCAACCAGACGGTATTTGCATCAAATAAGTGCCGGGTATCCAGACGGGTTAAGCTCCCCTCCTCCTGCTCTCCACTGGATTGTTCTGCCACCAGCCCGATTCCCAGCCCCAGCGACACATAAGTTTTAATTACATCCGAGTCCTGGGCGCTGAGGATAATATCCGGCACTAACCCTTTACGGGCAAATGCCTCATCGATACGGGAACGCCCCGTAATCCCCTGACGATACGTAATTAATGGCCAGTGGGCGATAGATTCCAGTGTGAGAGGAGACGTTTTCACCAAGGGATGATCGTGAGGAACAAGCAGGCTGTGGTGCCAACGGAACCAGGGAAAAGCTACCAACAGCGGATCGCTGCTAAGTCGCTCGCTGGCAATCCCAATGTCTGCCCCACCGTTTTGCAACAGTACGTCAATCTCCTGCGGAGTACCCTGGATCAGTTCCAGACGCACCTCAGGGAAGAGCTCACGAAAGGCTTTAATCACCGCGGGCAGGCTATAGCGTGCCTGTGTATGCGTGGTGGCAATCGTCAGTACACCGGACGTGTCATTGGTAAACAGATCCGCCAGTCTGCGAACGTTGCTGGCCTCATTCAGAATACGCTCGGCAATAACCAGCAAGGCTTTGCCCGGTTCGGTCATGCCCAGCAGGCGTTTACCGCGACGGATAAAAATCTCAATGCCAAGTTCATCTTCAAGTTCACGAATATGTCGGCTGACTCCCGACTGCGAGGTGTACAGTATATTCGCGACTTCCGTCAGGTTGTAATCCTGACGGGCCGCCTCGCGGATTATTTTAAGTTGCTGGAAATTCACTTTTTGCTCCGGGCACATCAGACATTACGCTATTGTTAAAGTCTGATGCCCGGCATAACAAATAATAAAAACCCGCATCTTATTCCTGAAGGGAATAAGGTTTAGCTGACCAGCTGTAGCTCGCGGTTTTCCAGTGCCGGACGGCTTACCAGCGACAACAGGATCTCCTTCACGGCCTGTGCCTGCGGCGATAAGCTCCCTCTGGCTGAGACGTTCAGCGATAACGGCAGATTCATCGACGGGGTTGTTATCCGCGCCATCCAGCCGTTCGCGGCATTACATAATGAACGGGCCGCCGACTCAGGCAACACTGTGACGCCCATCCCACTGGCGATGGCAGCCGTTAAGGTGGCGATAGATTCAATTTCGCCAATCACTTTGGCCGTCAGGCGACGAAGCGAAAAAGCTTCATCTACACGCAGGCGAACTGCGCTGTAATCCCGTGGCAAAAACAGATTCATCTGCGCCACCGCGGCTAAATCGACGCTTTGCCCCGGGCAATCACGCGTCCCGACCAGATACAGATCCTCTTTAAGCAACGGTTGACTGCTGATACCCGCCACGGGAGAGCGCTCGTAGAGCACCGCCATGTCTAAATGCCCGCTGAGCAGCTTGTCATTCAGCACCGCCCCACTGTTTTCATGCAAATAGACCAGCACATCGGGCAGCTCTGCTCGTACTGTCTGTAATAACGGCATAGTGATGGCTGACGCCGCCGTCCCCGGCGCCAGGCCAATAGAGACCTGTCCCCCCAGGGTCTGACCTACGTTATTGACCGCAAGTTGCGCCTGCTCGCACTGGCGTAAAATCGTCCGCGCATGGGCATACAACACTTTTCCCGCTTCCGTCGGTGTAACGCCGCGTTTGGTGCGAATCAGCAGTTGCTGATCCAGTTCGCCTTCCAGCGTAGCAACCTGCTGGCTCAGCGCGGGTTGCGCGATATGCAACACTTCCGCTGCCTGGGTCAGGCTACCAATATCGACGATTTTCACGAAATATTTCAGTCGTCTGAAGTTCATTTTGCCTCCTGTCGGAATACCAGAACCCGTGCTGGCAGTCATTAATTCTGGATTGCAAGATGCTTGCCAGTTTAGCCAGCAGCCGTGTTTTACGGTTAAAACCGCGTAAAGTCAGGCTCAAAGGTGAAGAATGGACTTTTTGCACACCTGAATCTCTCATTCTGGCTGCCCTGGAAGAGGTAGACGCGCACCAGAATGGGGCAAAAGCATAAAAAGACGGAAAGATCGCCGCTTTGCTGATTTTGTCAGCAAACGAACGCACAAATGTATTTCCCCCTTTGACAAGCCTCATCGCCCTCGCTAATATGCGCCTCGTTCAAACGATTCCTCTGTAGTTCAGTCGGTAGAACGGCGGACTGTTAATCCGTATGTCACTGGTTCGAGTCCAGTCAGAGGAGCCAAATTTAAAAAGCCTGCTTAGGAAACTAAGCAGGCTTTTTGCTTTTCTGTTTTTCATTCGTCTTATTTTTCATGTAGCCCTCTGGTGAGGGAGATAATCGTTTTCTCTTCCCGTCTGTCGCGGTAATCTCATAACGGTCGTTAATATATCGACTGCAATGTGTGTAGCCCAATTCAAATACTAATAACTAAAAGACAGTACAGACAGGATAACTATGGATTCCACTCTCACCTCCGCGGGTCCCCAAGAGGACGTCTCTTCGCTTCATCGTGCCCGACGCGCTGCGCTTGGTAGCTTCGCTGGCGCCGTGGTCGATTGGTATGATTTTCTGCTTTATGGCATCACCGCCGCACTGGTCTTTAATCGCGAGTTCTTCCCGCAGGTTAGCCCGGCAATGGGAACACTTGCCGCATTTGCCACCTTTGGCGTCGGATTTTTGTTCCGTCCGTTAGGCGGGGTTATCTTCGGCCACTTTGGCGATCGCCTTGGCCGTAAACGCATGCTGATGCTCACCGTCTGGATGATGGGGATTGCCACAGCGCTGATAGGGATTATTCCTTCTTTTGACACTATTGGCTGGTGGGCCCCTGTGCTGCTGGTGACGCTGCGCGCCATTCAGGGATTCGCCGTTGGTGGTGAATGGGGCGGCGCGGCGTTGCTCTCGGTCGAAAGCGCGCCGAAAAATAAAAAAGCCTTCTACAGCAGTGGCGTTCAGGTCGGTTACGGCGTCGGACTGCTGCTTTCTACCGGTCTGGTCTCACTGATTAGCTCGCAAACCACCGACGAGCAGTTCCTGAGCTGGGGCTGGCGTATTCCGTTCCTGTTCAGCATCGTACTGGTTTTGGGCGCGTTGTGGATGCGTAACAGAATGGATGAATCAGCCGAATTCGAACAGCAGCAACAGACAGCGCAACCAGAGAAAAAGCGGTTACCGGTGGTCGAGGCGTTAATCCGTCATCCGGGCGCATTCTTAAAAATTATCGGCTTGCGCTTATGTGAACTGCTGACGATGTATATCGTCACCGCGTTTGCCCTTAATTATTCTACGCAGAACCTGGGCTTACCCCGCGAGCTGTTTCTGAATATCGGTTTGTTAGTGGGGGGACTGAGCTGTCTGACCATCCCCTGCTTTGCCTGGCTTGCCGACCGCTTTGGTCGACGGCGCGTGTACATTACCGGTGCACTGGTCGGTACGCTGAGCGCCTTCCCGTTCTTTATGGCGCTGGAAGCACAGTCTATTTTCTGGATCGTGTTCTTCGCGATTATGTTGGCCAATATTGCGCACGATATGGTGGTCTGCGTACAGCAGCCTATGTTTACCGGTTTGTTTGGCGCAAGTTATCGCTACAGCGGCGCAGGCGTTGGCTATCAGGTGGCAAGTGTGGTTGGCGGTGGTTTTACCCCCTTCATTGCTGCGGCACTGGTGACATTCTCTGGAGGAGACTGGCACAGCGTGGTCATTTATCTGATGGCCGGGTGTCTTATTTCCGCCGCCACTGCATTGCTGATGCGGGATAAGCAGCACAGTTAAGCCCTGATGCGAAGGTCATTCGGCCTTCGCACAATCTTCCTCAACGTCTGACTTTTGTTTCATATTCCTGTGACATACTATCGGGAGAGCAGTACATCTGTGGAACAAGGAGACAGACATGAACAATAAGGGCTCCAGCCTGACCCCAACTCAGGCACTGGATAAACTGGACGCGCTGTACGAGCAGTCGGTTAAAGCACTGCGTAGCGCCATTGGTAAGTACATTGAAACAGGGACGCTCCCTGACATAATCGCCCGCCATAATGGTCTTTTTGTTTACCCATCGCTTTGTGTCACCTGGGATGGCAGCGCCACCAATCCTCCGAAAACCCGCGCTTATGGCCGTTTTACCCATGCGGGCAGCTATACCACTACGATCACCCGTCCGTCGCTTTTTCGTCCCTATCTTGAAGAACAACTCACGCTGCTGTATCAGGATTATGATGCGCATATCTCCGTCGAACCGTCGCAGCATGAAATCCCTTATCCCTATGTGATCGACGGTTCTGAACTGACGCTCGACCGCTCGATGAGCGCCGGATTAACGCGCCATTTCCCCACTACCGAGTTGTCACAAATTGGCGATGAAACAGCCGATGGTACCTATCATCCGGCGGAATTCTCCCCGCTGTCGCACTTCGACGCCCGACGAGTAGATTTTTCGCTCGCACGACTGCGTCACTACACGGGAACGCCGGTTGAACATTTCCAGCCATTTGTGCTGTTCACCAACTACACCCGCTATGTCGATGAGTTCGTGCGCTGGGGTTGCAGCCAGATCCTCGATCCGAACAGCCCCTATATCGCGCTGTCATGCGCGGGCGGGATCTGGATCACCGCTGAAACGGAAGCTCCGGAAGAGGCCATCTCCGATCTCGCCTGGAAGAAACATCAGATGCCCGCCTGGCATCTAATCACCGCCGACGGTCAGGGGATCACGCTGGTCAATATCGGCGTTGGCCCGTCTAACGCCAAAACCATTTGCGATCATCTGGCCGTCCTGCGCCCTGACGTCTGGCTGATGATTGGACACTGTGGCGGCCTGCGCGAAAGCCAGGCGATTGGCGACTATGTTCTGGCCCACGCTTATCTGCGTGACGACCATGTGCTGGATGCCGTACTACCGCCGGATATTCCGATTCCGAGCATTGCGGAAGTACAACGCGCACTGTATGACGCCACCAAAGAAGTCAGCGGCATGCCCGGCGAAGAGGTGAAACAGCGCCTGCGTACCGGTACCGTCGTCACCACCGACGATCGCAACTGGGAGTTACGCTATTCCGCTTCTGCGCTGCGTTTTAACCTCAGTCGCGCGGTGGCTATTGATATGGAAAGCGCCACTATCGCCGCCCAGGGCTACCGCTTCCGCGTCCCTTACGGCACGCTGCTGTGCGTTTCCGATAAACCGCTGCACGGCGAGATCAAACTGCCTGGTCAGGCCAACCGTTTTTATGAAGGTGCCATTTCCGAGCACCTGCAAATAGGTATCCGGGCAATCGATCGTCTGCGTGCTGAAGGCGATCGACTGCACTCCCGTAAATTACGTACGTTCAACGAACCGCCGTTCCGTTAAGGCCTGAAGGTAACTATGCACAACTCAACTCCTCTTTCCGCTCTGCGCAACCTGCTGTTAGCGCAAGGGCTGGATGGCATGATTGTTCCGCGCGCCGACGCTCACCAAAGCGAAGATTGTACACCGCATGACAATAAGCTGGCCTGGCTGACCGGTTTTAGCGGCTCCGCTGGTCTCGCGTTGGTCCTGCGCGACCGCGCATTAATGTTTGTCGATGGACGCTATCAGGTCCAGGTGCGCAATGAAGTCTCGCTGGATGATTTTGAAATTCACCATTTACATGACGAACCGCTGGCCGACTATTTGCAGTCTCACGTTGCTGCGGGCGCGCGTATCGGTTTTGAACCGTTGCTGATGGTCAACAGCCAGTTTGAAGCACTGTCGGCGACCCATTGCGAGCTGGTGCCTCTTGAGCAAGATCCTTTCGACCAGGTATGGCTTGACCGCCCGGCTGCACCCTGCGGCATCATTCGTGAAATGCCCATTGAAATCAGCGGGGAAAGCAGCACACAAAAACGAACCCGCGTCGTGGATCTGCTCACGCAACAACAGGCCGACGTTCTGGCGATCACGTTGCCGGATAACATTGCCTGGCTGCTGAATGTGCGCGGTTCCGATCTGCCAATGGTGCCAGTGCCGTTTTCGTTCGCCCTGCTCCATCGCAGCGGCGAGCTGGAATGGTTTGTTGATAGCAACAAAACCCAGCAGCTCCCTGCTGCACTGTTGAATACGCTCACGCTGGCCCCACAAGAGAGTTTTCTTGCCCGCTGCCAGCAGTTAGCCAAAGGGAAACGCTTTTTGGTCGATAAAGACTACGCCCCGGTCGCGCTGCGTTTTGCCATTGTAGAACACGGTGGCGAAGTCTTATGGGCACCCGATCCCATCACCTTGATGAAAGCGCACAAGAATGACGTTGAACTGGCGGGCTATCGGGAATGCCATGAACAAGATGGCGCGGCCTGGGTTAACTTTCTGGCATGGCTTACGCATGAAGTTCCCTTGCGCGAAGCGGCAGGCAATCCGGTCACTGAGCTGGAAGCGCAGGCCAGGCAACTGGAATTTCGCCAGCAGCAGCCGGGATTTATCGAGCAAAGCTTCAACACGATTTCGGCCTCAGCCAGCAATGCCGCAATGTGCCATTACCATTCCAGCGAAAAAACCAATACGCCCATTACCTCTCAGGCCATGTATCTGAATGATTCCGGTGGCCAGTACCATAATGGTACGACGGATACAACGCGCACCCTCGCGTTTGGTCCACAGGATCCGCAGCGTCGTCTGCATTACACCGCTGTGTTGAAAGGCTTTTTGTCGCTTATCTCGCTGCAATTTCCCAGCGGCACTCAGGGTCATCAACTGGATGCCTTTAGCCGTCGGGCGCTGTGGGATCTGGGTCTGGATTTTGATCACGGTACGGGACACGGCGTAGGCCATCAGCTCCTGATCCATGAGCAGCCCCATCGCATTGCCAAAAAAGTAAACCCCTGGCCTCTGGTTGCGGGCAATATCATTACCATCGAGCCGGGTTATTATCTGGCCGGAGAATATGGGATCCGTATTGAGAATCAGGTGGAGATTATCAACAGTCGTCCTGGCTTCTGTCGCTTCTCAACGCTGACGCTGGTGCCGATTGATTTAAGTCTGGTTGAACTGCATCTGCTAAGTGAGGCTGAAAAGCAGTGGATTGATGATTACCACCAGCAGGTCAGAGAGACGTTATCCCCACGCGTGAACGCAGAGGCTCGTCCGTGGTTGTTCGCCGCCACTGCGCCGATTCGCGTTCAGGCCAATTAATGCATTAAAAAAGGCAGCCCGCAGGCTGCCTTAATTCTCCCCAACCTTTTACTGCTTAGCTGTGACGGATGTACTCATCCATTTCAGTTTTCAGGTTATCGGACTTAGTACCGAAGATAGCCTGAACACCGGAACCCGCCACTACAACGCCCGCCGCACCCAGTTTCTTCAGGCCAGCCTGATCCACTTTGGCAACGTCAGCGACGCTGACACGCAGACGAGTGATGCACGCATCGAGGTTAGTGATGTTTTCTTTACCGCCGAATGCCGCAACCAGGGCCGGAGCCATTTCGCCGGACGCACCCGCTTTGGTGTCTTCGGTAGCATCTTCACGACCCGGAGTTTTCAGGTCCAGCGCTTTGATCAGCACACGGAAGATGGTGTAGTAAACAATCGCATAACCGATACCGACAATCGGGAACAGCCACAGTTTGCTGCTGTTACCGGACAGAACGATAAAGTCGATCAAACCGTGGGAGAACGACGTACCGTCACGCATACCCAGCAGGATACAGATCGGGAATGCCAGACCAGCCAGAATTGCGTGGATGATGTACAGGATCGGTGCCACGAACATGAACGAGAACTCGATCGGTTCGGTAATACCGGTCAGGAACGAGGTCAGCGCCGCGGAGATCATGATACCGCCCACTTTCGCGCGGTTTTCTGGTTTAGCAGAGTGCCAGATAGCGATAGCGGCAGCCGGCAGACCGTACATTTTGAACAGGAAGCCACCAGACAGTTTGCCCGCAGTCGGGTCACCCGCCATATAGCGAGGGATATCGCCGTGGAATACCTGGCCCGCAGCGTTGGTGTATTCACCGATCTGCATCTGGAATGGAACGTTCCAGATATGGTGCAGACCAAACGGCACCAGGCAGCGTTCAATGAAGCCATAGATACCGAACGCCACGACCGGGTTCTGGTATGCAGCCCACTGGGAAAACGTCTGAATAGCAGTCCCGATCGGCGGCCAAATGAAGGACAGAACCACACCGGTGAAGATAGCGGCCAGACCAGAAATGATAGGAACGAAGCGCTTACCCGCAAAGAAGCCAAGATACTCAGGCAATTTGATACGGTAGAAACGGTTGAACATATACGCTGCAATCGCACCGGAGATAATCCCCCCGAGAACACCCGTATCAGCAAGGTGTTTAGCTGCGATCTCTTCAGCAGGTAAATGCAGAACCAGCGGCGCAACAACAGCCATGGTCTTAACCATAATGCCGTAGGCAACAACGGATGCCAGTGCAGATACGCCGTCGTTATTGGTGAAGCCTAACGCGACACCGATGGCAAAAATCAGCGGCATGTTTGCAAAAACAGAACCGCCTGCTTCTGCCATTACGTGCGATACAACGGCTGGCAGCCAGCTGAAGTTAGCGGAACCGACACCCAGCAGGATACCTGCAATCGGGAGTACGGATACCGGCAGCATCAGCGATTTACCGACCTTTTGCAGGTTAGCAAATGCATTCTTAAACATAATTGAGAGTGCTCCTGAGTATTTGTGCTTTTCTACGTTCTCACGCATTAGCGAGGGGGGAGAACCTCGCCGTGTACAGGGCATCTAAGTACCCTTTATTTATTACACAGAGTAAAATAATTCAGTTTGTTTTTGTTTGACGGCTATCACAATTCAGTCGTGGATGGCCGTAAAATCCGCACATTCCGATAAAATTCGTTTCTGAATGTGTCAAACCGGTTATTCACCGCCCATTTTGAGGCGGTGAACTTTACTCGCTTTGCTTATTAATTACGAGCTTTAAAAAAAGTCAGTTAACGAACGGATTGCAGGCGAGAAGCGTCGATGTGAAAAAGGCGGGCAAAGTTATCAGTGGTTGCCTGCGCCAGTTCTTCAACGGCAACACCTTTCACTACGGCCATATACTCCGCAACGTCACGGGTCATGGCGGGCTGGTTCTCTTTTCCACGATGCGGTACAGGCGCAAGGTAGGGAGAATCCGTCTCAACCAGCAACCTATCCAGAGGAACATAGCGGGCGGCATCACGGAGCTGATCTGCGTTACGGAACGTGACGATGCCGGAAAACGAGATATAAAATCCGAGGTCCAGCAATTTGCCCGCCGTTTCTCTGTCCTCTGTAAAACAGTGTAGTACGCCACCACAATCCGTCACTTTTTCTTCGCGCAGAATAGACAGCGTATCGGCTCGCGCATCGCGGGTATGTACGATAACTGGCTTTTGTAACTCACGGCCAATCTGAATATGATGGATAAAAGATTCCTGCTGGCGCACCTTTGTTTCCGGCGTATAGAAATAGTCCAGCCCGGTTTCCCCCATTGCCACAACACCCTCTTCGGCGGCAAAACGGCGCAGGTCTTCAACATCATAGGCTTCATCCTGATTTAACGGATGCACGCCGCAGGAGAACACCACATTGTCACGTTCACCGACCAGTTCGCGCATACTGCGGTATCCTGGCAGAGTGGTCGCGACGGCAAGACAGAATTTCACATCGCGTGCGGCTGCTTTCGCCAGCACGTCATCCACGTCCTTATGCAGAGATTGATAATCCAGGCCATCAAGATGGCAGTGTGAGTCGACTAAAAACATAATGTCTCTCTCAAAGATGGGGAACAGGCAATACGGTGCCTGGTTGCAGGTAATGCTCAATACGCAGGATAAGATCGGTTAACACCAGTTCACGGTTTACGCCTGTTACGTTCAGCAACTGCTGACGGCAATGACAAACGTCACCGAGTATCGCCTGTATCCGGGCGACGGATAACCGTTCTGCGATAGAAGATATCAGGTCCAGCGCATCAGGATTGGTTAAATGGGAAACCCCATACGGACGCTTCAAGGCATCCGTCAACAACGTTGCCAGCCAGTGTAAACGGGCGGCAGCCTGATCGTGGTTTAACGCCGCGAGCAGGATATACCAGTCACCTGCGTTTAATGTGTTTGCCAGTGCCGCACAAAAATCTGTGCGATGCGCCCAGCTTTCAGCCTGTAACAACGAGAGTGCCGCACCTGGCGAACCCGCGCTCAGGCGTAATGCGCTCAACAGCGCTTCTGGAGATGCGGTCACTTCGCGGGCGAGCCAGGAGATAGCGTACGACTCAGCCGGCGGCGCAAGATGGTGTAACCGGCAGCGGCTGCGCAATGTCGCCAGCAATCGCGCAGGCTCTGTGCTGGCGAGGAAAAACCAGGTTTGTGCCGGCGGTTCTTCCAGCGTTTTTAGCAGGGCATTGGCAGCGGCATCAGTTAACTGGGCGGCATCAGGGATCCACACCACTTTCGCACCGCCAAGGCGTGAATGCTCGTACAGCTTTTCACTCACTTCACGTACCGCATCAACCCCCAGCGTGCTTTTGCCTTTTTCCGGCAGCAGCGAATAGTAATCAGGATGCGTCCCTGCCTGCATCAGCTGACAGCCCCGGCAGTGTCCGCAGCTTTTATGCCCTTCCGGCTGCTGGCACATTAAATAGCGACTGAGCGCGTAAATCAGCGCGTCGTCACCCATTCCGGGTAATGCCTGAATCAGTAACGCATGGTGACCACGACCCGCCTGGTAGCTGGCTACCAGTTTTTCAAAATCTGGTCGTAACCATGGGTACCATTTCATGCGCCCTGCTCCTGCACCCACTGGGTGATGGTATTGCGGATATCAGCCATCACAGCTTCCAGCGGCTGCGTAGCGTCGATGGTACGAATGCTGGCATCTTTGGCAGCCAGTTCAAGATAGCGCGCGCGGGTGCGATTAAAGAAATCGAAAGATTCCTGCTCAATACGATCCAGCTCGCCGCGCGCACGGGCACGTTTCAATCCGACCTCTGGAGTCACGTCCAGATAGAGCGTCAGGTCCGGGCGAAAATCACCGAGCACCGCATCGCGCAAGGTTGCCAGCATGTTTTGATCGATGCCGCGTCCGCCCCCCTGATACGCCTGGGTCGACAAATCGTGACGGTCGCCAATTACCCATGCGCCTTTTGCCAGCGCAGGTTTAATAACGGTTTCGACCAGCTGTACGCGCGCGGCGTAAAACATCAGAACTTCAGCTTTGTCAGTGATGACCTCGTCACCCACCGACTTAATGTCCAGCACCAGACTTCTTAGTTTCTCAGCGAGCTGAGTTCCCCCCGGTTCGCGGGTAAAAACCATGTCACGAATACCGAGTTGCTCAAGTGTCTCTACCACCACGTTACGCGCAGTGGTTTTTCCGGCGCCTTCCAGGCCCTCGATGACGATATAGTTACTGCCCATTTTTTTCCTTAAGCACTTTCAGGTAATCCTGCACGGACCGGTTGTGGCTGGCAAGATTGGTGTTAAACGTGTGACCGCCTTTACCGTCAGCCACGAAATAGAGGTACGGCGTTTTTGCCGGATGCGCCGCGGCCTGCAATGAGGCCTCTCCCGGCATGGCAATCGGGCCAGGCGGCAACCCCGTAATGGTATAGGTGTTATAGGCGGTCGGGGTATCTAAATCCACACGCGACAACTTGCCATTATACCGTGACCCCATCCCGTAAATCACCGTCGGATCGGTCTGTAAACGCATGCCAATCCGTAAGCGGTTAATAAAGACGGAAGCCACCTGGTCACGCTCGCTGGCAACCGCAGTCTCTTTTTCGATAATAGAGGCCATGGTTACCAGCTGATTTTTGTCCTGATAAGGCAGGCCTTCAGCGCGCCCTTCCCAGACGGAGTCTACCGCTTTAACCATTTTCTGATGCGCGCGTTTTAGCAACGCCACGTCGGTTGTATTGGCGGTATACATCCAGGTATCTGGCCAGAACCAGCCTTCTACCCATTGCGGGTTCTCCAGCTTCAGCGCCTGAGCAACGGTCTCGTAATTATCATCGCTCAGCGTATGTTTGATGTACGGGGCGTCGCGCAGCTGCTTGAGGTAGTCGCTCAGACGCATCCCTTCAACCAGACGTAACGGGAACTGCGCCTCTTTACCGCTTTCCAGCAGTTGCAACATGTCCCGCACCGTCATGTCGGGCGTAAAACGGTAGGTTCCGGCTTTAAAATGCGACAGTTCGGGCTCCACACGCAGCAGCCACTGGAACACACGCGGACGATTGATAACGTTGTCCGCATACAACTGTTCACCGAGAGCCAGACGGCCCGTACCCGCTTTCAGCGTAAAAATCGTCTCTTCTTTAATCAATAATTTACTGTCCGCCAGATGGCGAACTTTCCACATTCCCACTCCCGCGGCTATGCCCAGCACAACCAGCAATAACAGGACAACAAGTAACAGTTTTTTCATGACTAATTCGGGTGCTCACAAAGTGGGGCTAAAAAATCGAACAATAAACGTGCAGACAGCAGCGTGTCGCCACAGGTGCGTACGGGAATAACAGGCATTAATGCATTACAGACGACGATTTCATCGGCCTGCATAACCTCTTCCAACCCGGCATACACTTCGACAATGCTGAACGACGATTGTGCCAGCATCCGGATACAGAATTGTCGCATAATGCCGTTCACTCCGGCCTGATCCAGCCGGGGAGTGTAAACCACATCCCCCTTACGCCAGAACAAATTAGCCGCACAGCATTCCGTAACCCATCCCTCACTGTCAAGAACCAGTGCTTCATCAGCTGCCGTCTGCTCAAGATGAGAGCGAATCAACACCTGTTCCAGTCTATTCAGGTGCTTAAGTCCGGCAAGCAACGGATTACGCCCCAGACGCACTGGACTTAACGTCAGCGTTATCCCCTCCTGCCGCCAACGATCGTAATGATCGGGCCGGGCTGAAACAGAGAGAATACGTGTGGCACTGCGACAGTTTGCGCCGCTGTAACCACGGCCACCGCTACCACGGCTGATAATCACTTTTAACACGCCACGCGCATGCCCTTGCGCCAGCATTTTCATTTCACTTTGCAGCTCTGACCAATCTTCGAAAGAGATCAGCAATTTTTGGCAGGCGTCTTGTAAACGCGCAAGATGCGCTGCAAAGAGGCAAATTTCGCCGTCAATAATACGCGCAGTGGTAAAACAGCCATCACCGAATTGGGTCGCTCGATCGCTTGCGGCCAGCATATTCTGCTCGCAGCCATTAATTAAGAACATGGTGGCTCCTTATTTCTGGTCCGCTAGTTTGGCAGGATGAACAACACAGGACAAGGGTGGAAAACCGAATAAAAAAAGGCCCGACAAGCGGACCTTTTTAAATTGCTATCGATGCTAACGCACCACCTGGCAGACTTAAATCTTTTTAAAGATCAAAGAGCCGTTGGTCCCGCCAAAGCCGAAGGAGTTACACAGTGCGTACTCCAGACCACTAACCTGACGCGCTTCGTGAGGTACGAAGTCCAGGTCACAACCTTCATCCGGGTTATCCAGGTTGATGGTTGGCGGAATAGCCTGATCGCGCAGCGCCAGGATAGAGAAAATAGACTCTACCGCGCCCGCCGCACCCAACAGGTGTCCGGTCATGGATTTAGTGGAGCTTACCATTACACGGCTTGCCGCATCGCCAAAGACAGATTTCACTGCCTGGGTTTCGGCTTTATCGCCAGCAGGAGTAGACGTGCCATGCGCGTTGACATAGCCGATCTGACCCGCTTCGATAGCCGCATCGCGTAGTGCGTTGACCATTGCCAGCGCAGCACCCGCACCGTTTTCCGGTGGAGACGTCATGTGGTAAGCATCGCTGCTCATACCAAAACCAACGACTTCAGCATAGATTTTTGCACCGCGCGCTTTCGCATGCTCGTACTCTTCCAGTACCACCATGCCTGCGCCGTCGCCCAGCACAAAGCCATCACGTTCTTTATCCCACGGACGGCTTGCCGCTTGCGGGTTATCATTACGTGTAGACAGCGCACGTGCCGCGCCAAAACCACCCACACCCAGCGGGGTACTGGCTTTTTCTGCACCACCCGCAACCATCGCGTCTGCATCGCCGTATGCAATGATACGTGCTGCATGACCAATGTTATGCACACCTGAGGTACAGGCGGTCGCAATGGAGATGCTTGGCCCTTGCAGGCCGTACATGATGGTCAGGTGACCTGCCACCATGTTAACAATCGTTGACGGAACGAAGAACGGGCTGATCTTACGTGGACCGCCATTCACCAAAGAGGTGTGGTTTTCTTCGATCAATCCGAGACCGCCAATACCAGAGCCGATAGCGGCGCCAATACGGTGAGCGTTCTCTTCCGTAATTTCGAGACCAGAATCCTGCATGGCCTGAACGCCAGCGACAATTCCATATTGAATGAAAGCATCCATCTTACGCTGTTCTTTGCGCGAGATAATGTCTTCACAGTTAAAATCCTTTACTAAGCCAGCAAATTTCGTTGCATAGGCGCTAGTATCGAAATGGTCGATCAGGCTGATGCCACTCTGACCGGCAAGGAGAGCTTTCCAGGTAGACTCTACGGTATTGCCGACAGGAGACAACATGCCCAGTCCGGTCACAACTACACGACGCTTAGACACGGTTGTCCTCCAGGGAGGGAAAATAATTCAAGTGGGATAAAAAGATAAAACTCAGGCGGTCGAATGACCGCCTGGAGATGTTCACTTACGCCTGGTGGCCGTTGATGTAATCAATGGCAGCCTGAACGGTAGTGATTTTCTCAGCTTCTTCGTCCGGAATCTCAGTATCAAACTCTTCTTCCAGAGCCATTACCAGCTCAACGGTGTCAAGAGAATCTGCGCCCAGGTCTTCAACGAAGGAAGCATTGTTGGTTACTTCTTCCTGCTTAACGCCCAGCTGTTCGCCGATAATTTTCTTAACGCGTTCTTCGATAGTGCTCATACTCTTAAATTTCCTATCAAAACTCGCTTTCGCGATGGTTTTCGTAGTGTATAAAATGTTGAAAAATTTGCAACTAAATCCCGGCAGGTCTTACCACGATTTTACGTTATTTTGAGGGCATTCACCCTAATAACGCAAATTTTTTTATCTCGTGGTTAAACCATGTACATCCCGCCGTTGACGTGCAAAGTCTCACCTGTGATGTAACTTGCTTCGTCAGAAGCTAAAAATGCAACCGCACTGGCGATTTCCTGAGCGCCGCCAAGGCGACCCGCAGGAACCTGCGCCAGAATACCCGCACGCTGATCATCAGACAGCGCACGCGTCATGTCCGTTTCAATAAAGCCCGGAGCAACAACGTTTACAGTAATGCCACGAGACGCAACTTCGCGCGCCAGTGATTTACTGAAGCCGATCAGACCCGCTTTCGCCGCAGCGTAGTTTGCCTGACCCGCATTTCCCATGGTACCAACCACAGAACCGATAGTGATAATACGCCCATGACGCTTTTTCATCATAGCTCGCATTACCGCTTTTGACAGACGGAAAACAGATGACAGGTTGGTTTCGATGATATCGTTCCACTCGTCATCTTTCATGCGCATTAACAGGTTATCACGAGTAATCCCGGCATTATTGACCAGGATATCGACTTCACCAAATTCTGCGCGAATATTTCCCAGAACAGATTCGATAGATGCCGGATCGGTCACATTCAACATCAGACCTTTACCATTTGCACCTAAGTAATCGCTAATGGCCTGCGCACCGCTTTCGCTGGTTGCAGTACCGATAACTTTCGCGCCACGGGCAACGAGTGTTTCAGCAATTGCGCGGCCAATGCCACGGCTTGCACCGGTAACCAGCGCGACTTTTCCTTCAAAACTCATGGTCTTCCTCTTTTATTGCTCTAGCGCCGCAGAAAATGCCGCCGGCTCATTCAGTGCCGAAGCAGTCAGGGTGTCAACAATACGTTTCGTCAAACCGGTCAGAACTTTGCCCGGACCAACTTCATACAGGTGCTCTACGCCCTGGGACGCCATGAATTCAACGGTTTTAGTCCATTGAACCGGGCTGTACAGCTGACGAACCAGCGCATCGCGAATAGCGTCTGCGTCTGTTTCGCACTTCACGTCAACGTTGTTCACAACCGGAACAGTCGGCGCGTTAAAAGTGATTTTTTGCAGTTCAACGGCCAGTTTCTCAGCAGCAGGCTTCATCAGCGCGCAGTGAGAAGGAACGCTGACCGGCAGTGGCAGAGCACGCTTAGCGCCAGCCACTTTACAGGCTGCGCCAGCACGTTCTACGGCTTCTTTGTGCCCGGCAATAACCACCTGACCTGGTGAGTTAAAGTTTACCGGTGAAACCACCTGGCCTTCGGCAGACTCTTCACACGCTTTAGCAATAGCAGCGTCGTCCAGACCGATAATAGCAGACATGCCGCCAGTGCCTTCCGGTACCGCTTCCTGCATGAATTTGCCACGCAGTTCAACCAGACGTACGGCATCGGCAAAACCGATAACACCCGCACATACCAGCGCAGAGTATTCGCCCAGGCTGTGACCAGCCATCAGCGCAGGTGTTTTACCACCCTGCTGCTGCCATACGCGATAAAGCGCAACAGAGGCAGTCAACAGTGCTGGCTGCGTCTGCCAGGTTTTATTCAGCTCTTCGGCCGGTCCCTGCTGAGTCAACGCCCACAGATCATAGCCCAGCGCAGCTGATGCTTCAGCAAAAGTTTCTTCAACAATTGGGTAGTTTGCTGCCATTTCAGACAACATCCCAACGGTCTGGGAACCCTGCCCCGGGAACACAAATGCAAATTGCGTCATGTTTAAATCCTTATACTAGAAACGAATCAGCGCAGAGCCCCAGGTGAATCCACCCCCAAAGGCTTCAAGCAATATCAACTGCCCAGCTTTAATACGCCCGTCGCGGACGGCTTCGTCCAGCGCGCACGGTACGGAGGCCGCGGAGGTATTGCCATGTCTGTCGAGCGTCACGACAACATTATCCATCGACATACCCAGCTTTTTCGCGGTTGCGCTAATAATGCGGAGGTTTGCCTGATGCGGTACCAGCCAGTCCAGTGCAGAACGATCGAGATTATTTGCTTCCAGCGTTTCATCAACGATGTGTGCAAGCTCGGTCACCGCGACTTTAAATACTTCGTTACCCGCCATCGTCAGGTGGATCGGGTTTTCCGGGTTCACGCGATCGGCATTAGGCAGCGTCAACAGTTCGCCATAGCGACCATCAGCGTGCAGATGCGTAGAAAGAATGCCGGGCTCTTCTGATGCGCTCAGTACAACCGCACCTGCGCCATCGCCGAAAATAATGATCGTTCCGCGATCGGTTGGATCACAGGTACGAGCGAGGACATCTGAGCCAACCACCAGAGCATGCTTCACTGCGCCAGACTTAACGTACTGGTCGGCAACGCTCAGGGCGTAGGTGAAACCGGCACAAGCGGCTGCAACGTCAAACGCCGGACAGCCTTTGATCCCCAGCATACTTTGGATCTGGCATGCCGCACTTGGAAATGCGTGTGTGGATGATGTGGTGGCAACCACAATCAGACCAATTTGTTCTTTGTCGATGCCCGCCATTTCAATTGCACGGTTTGCGGCGGCAAAGCCCATCGTCGCAACTGTTTCATTTGGCGCTGCAATATGGCGTTCACGGATACCTGTGCGAGTGACGATCCACTCATCAGATGTCTCAACCATTTTTTCCAAATCGGCGTTAGTACGCACTTGTTCAGGCAGATAGCTGCCAGTACCAATAATCTTCGTATACATGTACGCTCAGTCACTTTTTGGTTATATACCGCCACGAGCAAATCGCTGATACGTTGGCAGCATTCACAAACGCACCGTTATCTGTGTGCTCGCGAGTTTGCGTTTTCGCCACCGTCCAGCAGTTCGAATCCAGCTGGGTATACAGATTCCAGGCGAGCGGCAATTCGCTGAGGAACTTGTCGCTGCACCGCCTGCACTGCCTGTTCAATCGCGACTTCAAATGCTCGCTGATTGGCCGCACCATGACTCTTAATCACCGTGCCGCGCAATCCTAACAGACAGGCGCCATTATACTGGTCGGGGTTGAGGTGACTAAATCGCCTTGTCAGGCTTTTTTGTAACCAACGTTTTAATAACAGCAGCCACCACGACCGTTTTTTGCCCTCACCCTGAGACTTCAGCAGTGAAAGGAACATTCTGACAACACCTTCCATCGTCTTTAATGTGACATTACCTGTAAAGCCGTCACAGACCAACACATCAGTTTTGCCAGTCAGTAACTCATTGGCTTCAAGATAGCCGATATAATTGATAGAAGGGATTGTTTTTAGCACTGCAGAAGCATCCCGAATACTGTCGAGACCCTTGGTTTCTTCTTCACCGATATTGAGCAACGCAACACGGGGATTGGCAATTCCAACCACCTCTTCTGCCAGCACGGAACCCATGACGGCAAATTGCACCAACATCGTGCTATCACAATCCACGTTGGCACCCAAATCCAGCACCACCGTTTTGCCCTTTTGCTGATGGGGTAAAACCGTCACCAGCGCAGGACGCTCAATCCCCTCAAGGGGTTTGAGCAATAACTTCGCAAGTCCCATTAGCGCGCCTGTATTGCCGGCGCTCACACAGGCTTCCGCTCGACCTTCTTTCACGAGCTCCAGGGCAACACGCATTGAGCTTCCACGACTGGCGCGAATAGCTTGCGAGGGCCGGGCATCACTGGCAATAACTGACTGAGCAGGGATAATCTGCAGACGTGAACGTTGTTCGAAGTCAGCTTTGGCAAGTAATGGCGTGATTGTATCGGGATCCCCGACTAAAAGAAGTGTGAGTTGCGAATTAGAATTCAGTGCCTGCAATGCTGCAGGCACTGTCACGATAGGGCCAAAATCACCCCCCATGACATCTAACGCCAGGGTTAGACGTGTCAAGGTATCGTCGCTGCCCGGTTAGGTGTTTCCCCAGTTACCCGGGGAAAGCCTCACTAAGCTTCATCACGCGTGTACTCTTTGTCTTTCTCACCGTAGCGGGAAAGCCATTGAGTCATGCGTGATTACTTAGCGATTACCTTACGGCCACGGTAAAAACCGTCGGCAGTGATGTGGTGACGCAGGTGTTGTTCACCAGAAGTTTTGTCTACAGACAGGCTGGTGACTGCGGTCAGAGCGTCATGAGAACGACGCATGCCACGTTTGGAACGGGTTGGTTTATTCTGTTGTACGGCCATGGACCTTACTCCTCAATTACTTACGCTTTAAGCTGGCTAATACGGCAAATGGGTTTGGTTTTTGCGCTTCATCAGGCAATTCGCCAAAGACCATGTCCGCCTCGGACACTTCACAGTGTTCAGAATCATGCACCGGAACTACCGGCAAGGAGAGGATAATCTCATCTTCAACCATTGCAAGCAGATCGATTTCACCGAATTCGTTAACCTCAATCGGCTCATACGCTTCCGGGAGTGCTTCAGCCTGCTCGTCAGAACGGACAGGACTAAAACAATATGTTGTGTGAACATGAAGTGGGAACGGTTTCCCGCAACGCTGACATTCGAGCGTAACCGACACCTTTGCATCACCGGTTATAACGGCAAGGCGCTGGTTATCGATAGCGAACGACATGGAGCATTCCACATCACTGTCCACACTGACTACAGAATCGGCGACACGCTCAACCAGATCAGAAGTATAGATACCTTCATAATCGAGGCGTTTCTGAGCCGTACGAACCGGATCAAGAGTCAGGGGTAATTTTACCTTTTGCATAGGGCGCGCATATTAACTTTGTAACGTCATATAGTCAAAGAAAAAGGCAGCCTGTGGTTGCCTTTTGCCAATAATTCGCACACATTGCGGGTCATCGACTTAAAATCGCTCAACACAAGCCATTACAGCCAGCTTGTAGGACGAAGTCCATAGTTTAAAATGGCTCTCATCAATACGCTATATGCGAGGGAAAAAATATGCCTCAACTTATTCTTGCTTCTACCTCTCCCTGGCGTCGCGCTTTACTAGAAAAACTGGCAATCCCGTTCGAATGCGCAGCACCAGAGGTTGATGAAACGCCGTTACCGGGCGAAGCCCCCCGGCACTTAGTCTTGCGACTGGCGCAGAAAAAAGCGCAATCTCTCGCCCACCGTTATCCATCGCATCTTATTATTGGTTCCGATCAAATTTGTGTTCTCGATGGTGAAATAACCGGCAAACCGTTAACAGAAGAAAATGCACGCCAGCAGTTACTCAAAGCCCGTGGCAATATTGTGACGTTTTATACCGGACTGGCGCTGTATAATTCTGCGACCGGACATTTACAAACTGAAGTTGAACCGTTCGACGTGCATTTTCGTCATTTAAGCGAAACGGAAATTGAAGATTACGTGCGCAAAGAGCGCCCGCTGCATTGTGCCGGTAGTTTTAAAAGCGAAGGATTGGGCATTGCACTTTTTGAGCGCCTGGAAGGCCGCGACCCAAATACCTTAATCGGTTTGCCGCTGATCGCACTGTGTCAAATGCTGCGACGAGAAGATATGAACCCGTTAAAAGCCTGACGGGTTGACGGCTGTACAGGCCAATCCTGTAGGCCTGATATGCGCAGCGCCATCAGGCCTACAGGTAATGCGCGATAATATCAATGCGCATCAGCCTTTACTGCGTAACACCTCGAGGCAGCGCTTCAACTGCTTATCCATTGGCGCTTCAATACGCATTACTTCACCCGTCCCAGGATGAGTAAATTTCAACGCAGCGGCGTGCAAAAAGAGCCTGCTCAGCCCGGTATCCGCCAGTTGCTTATCGAACTCACGATCGCCATAGCGGTCGTCAAAGGCAATCGGATGTCCGGCATATTGTGTATGCACGCGAATCTGGTGCGTTCGTCCAGTCACGGGACTGCAGCGCACAAGCGTAGCGAACGCATAACGCTCTTCCACTTTAAAGCGTGTTTCCGATGGTTTGCCTTCCTGATTCACCCGCACGATACGCTCGCCGCTTTGCAGAATGTTCTTTAACAGCGGGGCCTGCACGGTTTTGACATGCGACTGCCACTGGCCGCGTACCAACGCGAGGTAGTCTTTCTGCATGCCTTTTTCACGCAGTTGTTCATGCAACGAACGCAAGGCAGATCGTTTTTTGGCCACCAGCAGCACGCCGGAGGTATCCCGGTCGAGGCGATGCACCAGTTCAAGGAAACGCGCTTCCGGGCGCAGCGCACGTAAGCCTTCAATGACGCCAAAGCTTAACCCGCTTCCACCATGCACGGCCGTACCTGAAGGCTTGTTAAGCACCAGAATGTGGTCATCTTCATATAAAATGACATCGGTCAGCGCCGCGACCTTCTGCAAATTCGGTGAAATGGCCTCTTCTTCACGTTCAGCGACACGTACAGGTGGAATACGCACAATGTCCCCGTCTTCGAGTTTGTACTCGGGCTTAATGCGTTTTTTGTTCACCCGCACTTCGCCTTTACGCAAAATGCGATAAATCATACTTTTCGGCACGCCCTTGAGCTGGGTGCGCAAAAAGTTGTCGATGCGTTGCCCTGCTTCGTCGGCAGTAATGGCAACTGTTTTTACGGCTGGAGTCTCTGTTTTCATGGGGGCCGATTTTAAATAGCCATCAAGATTCGCGCCACACATTTTTCTATGCTTATATTAACTGCTATACCTTATTACTTAAGTTTGACATAGCCGATTTGGTGGTTATTAAAGCAATCACTACGCGGAAGTGAAAAAACTGTGAGTAACCGGGTGATAAATGGCAAAAGTCATCTTGCTATAACAAGGTTAGCAGTGGAATAATGAGGTTGTTTCCGTGTTGAATCTTGTTAAAACAAGAACTTTTCCGGAATGACCCAATTTTGCCCGACCGATCATCAACGCAGCAATGGCGTAAGACGTATTGATCTTTCAGGCAGTTAGCGGGCTGCGGGTTGCAGTCCTTACCGGTAAGTGCTCTATAGATTTCGCGTTGTAGGAAGGCGGCAAGTCTGGGAACCCCAGGTGCTTACTCCTGTAAGTGGTTGGGGTAAGAAGATGAAGCCAACGCACCCACAGCGTGAAAGACGATAAGCACAATGGAAGCTTCTCTGGAGAGTAACACCCAGACTGTTCCCCTGATAATTGCGCTGTGTTTCCGTATGAAATACAGGCAACCGACACTCTGCGCCTCTTTGAGCTGACGATAACCGTGAGGTTGGCGACGCGAATAGACACGAGGCCATCGGTTCACACCCGGAAAGGCATTACTCTGCCCGCAGCTTAGTCGTCAATGTAAGAATAATGAGTAAGTTACGATGAAAAGAATGTTAATTAACGCGACTCAGCAGGAAGAGTTGCGTGTCGCCCTTGTAGATGGGCAGCGTCTGTACGATCTGGATATCGAAAGTCCTGGACACGAACAGAAAAAAGCCAACATCTATAAAGGCAAAATTACCCGTATTGAACCGAGTCTGGAAGCTGCTTTTGTTGATTACGGCGCTGAACGTCACGGTTTCCTCCCGTTAAAAGAAATTGCCCGCGAATACTTCCCCGCTAGCTACAACTCCCATGGTCGTCCCAACATTAAAGACGTGTTGCGCGAAGGTCAGGAAGTCATTGTTCAGATCGATAAAGAAGAACGCGGCAATAAAGGCGCTGCGCTGACCACCTTTATCAGCCTGGCAGGTAGTTATCTGGTTCTGATGCCGAACAACCCGCGCGCGGGCGGCATCTCCCGTCGCATTGAAGGCGACGACCGTACCGAATTAAAAGAAGCGCTGGCAAGCCTGGAACTGCCTGACGGCATGGGACTTATCGTGCGTACCGCAGGTGTCGGCAAATCTGCCGAAGCGCTGCAGTGGGACCTGAGTTTCCGCCTGAAGCACTGGGAAGCGATTCAAAAAGCCGCTGACAGCCGCCCTGCTCCGTTCCTGATCCATCAGGAAAGCAACGTTATCGTTCGCGCATTCCGTGACTATTTACGTCAGGACATCGGCGAAATCCTCATCGACAACCCGAAAGTTATGGAGATGGCGCGTCAGCACATCGCCGCGCTGGGTCGTCCGGATTTCAGCAGCAAAATCAAACTGTACACTGGTGAAATCCCGCTGTTCAGCCACTATCAAATCGAATCTCAAATTGAGTCCGCGTTCCAGCGCGAAGTGCGTCTGCCGTCCGGCGGCTCAATCGTTATCGACAGCACAGAAGCGCTGACCGCTATCGATATCAACTCCGCACGCGCGACCCGCGGCGGCGACATCGAAGAAACTGCGTTCAACACCAACCTTGAAGCAGCCGATGAAATTGCTCGTCAGCTGCGTCTGCGCGACCTCGGCGGCCTGATTGTAATCGACTTCATTGATATGACGCCGGTTCGTCACCAGCGTGCGGTTGAAAACCGTCTGCGTGAAGCCGTGCGTCAGGACAGAGCGCGTATTCAAATCAGCCATATTTCTCGCTTCGGCCTGCTGGAGATGTCCCGCCAGCGTCTGAGCCCGTCGCTGGGTGAATCCAGCCATCACGTATGCCCACGCTGCTCCGGCACGGGTACCGTACGTGATAACGAATCACTGTCGCTGTCTATTCTGCGTCTGATCGAAGAAGAAGCGCTGAAAGAAAATACGCAGGAAGTTCACGCTATTGTTCCTGTGCCGATCGCATCCTACCTGCTCAACGAAAAACGTACCGCGGTAAATGCCATCGAGACGCGTCAGAATGGCGTGCGCTGTGTGATTGTGCCAAACGATCAGATGGAAACCCCGCATTACTCCGTGCTGCGCGTACGCAAAGGGGAAGAAACACCAACCCTGAGCTACCTGCTGCCGAAACTGCATGAAGAAGCGATGGCATTGCCGACGGAAGAAGAGTTCGTCGAGCGTAAACAGCCAGAGCAGCCGGCATTAGCCACCTTTGCAATGCCAGAGGTGCCGCCAGCCCCTGCTTTGCAGGAACCTACTGCGAAGGCCGCCGCGCCTAAAGCCGCAGCAGCGACCGCGGCCGTCGCCGCACAGCCAGGTTTGATTAGCCGTTTCTTCAGCGCACTGAAGTCCATCTTCAGCGGTAGCGAAGAAGTGAAACCGGTTGAACAACCTGCGCCGAAAGCTGAAGAGAAAACCGACCGCCAGCAGGATCGTCGTAAACCGCGTCAGAACAATCGTCGCGACCGTAACGATCGTCGTGATAATCGCGACAACCGTGGCGAGCGTGATAACCGTAACGAGCGTTCAGAAAGCGGCGAAAACCGTGAAGATAACCGCCGTAACCGCCGTCAGTCGCAGCAGCAAAATGCGGAAGCGCGCGATAACCGCCAGCAGTCTACTGAGGTCGCCGACAAAGCGAAATCCGGTGATGATCAGCAGGCTCCGCGTCGCGAGCGCAACCGCCGTCGCAACGATGATAAGCGTCAGGCGCAGCAGGAAGTTAAAGAGCTGAACCTGGCAGAACAACCTGCGCAGGATACCGAGCAGGAAGAGCGCGTTCGTCAGCCTCAGACTCGCCGTAAACAGCGTCAGCTGACTCAGAAAGTTCGTTACACAGACAGCCCGGCTGTTGAAGCCGAAGTCGCGACTGCCGAAGTGGTCACTGAAACGGCAGTCGCTCAGCCAACTGAACAGCCCGTACCGGCACAGCGTACTGAACTGGCGAAAGTTGATCTGCCTGCCGTCGTTGTGACTGAGCAGGAAGACAACAGCGAAGCGCGTGACTCTAATGGTATGCCGCGTCGTTCCCGTCGCTCACCTCGCCATCTGCGCGTCAGTGGACAACGCCGTCGTCGCTATCGTGACGAGCGTTACCCGGTTCAGTCGCCGATGCCGTTAACGGTTGCCTGCGCATCTCCAGAATTAGCGTCCGGTAAAGTCTGGATCCGCTACCCTGTTGCTCGTCCTCAGGATCAGCAGGTTGCAGAGCAGCGCGAGCAGGAAACGGTTCAGGGGCAAACAGCACCTGTCGCCGTAGAGCCTCAGGTTGCTGCAACTGCCGTTGAGCATATTGTGAACGCCCCTGCGTCGGTTGAAACCGTACAGCCAGAGGTGGTCATTGCTGAACCTCAGGCTACCGTCGTTGAAACCACGCATCCGGAAGTCATCGCTACTCCGGTCGAGGAACAACCGCAAATTATCGCTGAATCTGACGCGCCTGTTGCTGAGGATACCGCGGCGAAAGCCGAACCTGTCGCTGAAATAGTGGCTGCGCCGGTTGTCGAAGAATCTGCGGAGGTTGTTATTTCTCAGCCTGAAGTGGCTGAAGAGATTGCCGAGGTTGTGGAAACAGCGCCAGTGGTTGAAGAAGTTGCCGCGCCGCAAGAGGTTGTTGCCGCACCTGTCGTCGAAGACGCAGTCGTTAAGGCTGAAGTTGTCGCAACCCACGTTGACGCAGAACATCTTCACAGCCACGCGGCCGCCCCGATGACCCGTGCTCCGGCACCAGAGTATGTGCCTGAAGCGCCGCGTCATAGCGACTGGCAACGCCCGGAATTCACCTTTGAAGGTAAAGGTGCCGCAGGTGGACACAGCGCCACGCACCAGGCGACTGCGCCAGCAACGCGCCCGCAGCCCGTTGAGTAAGTCATAATCAACATCAAAGCCGACCTTCGGGTCGGCTTTTTTTTATCTCTGCTCTACACACTGACAAACTGAGAAGGCGTGGTTACGCTGGCAATCTTTAGCGGTGCGATTGCGCGGGTAATAAGATTAACGGGTAATCTGTCGCTGAGAAAATAACAGTGGCCTAAAAAAATGCCCGCTCCGGGGTGTTAAAGGAGCGGGCAGACAAACATATCCAGTTTCATGATATGTTCAAAAAGGTGTTACCGGTTCAGTTGAAATAGCGACATTCCCTGCATATCGGTAAATGTTTTGTACGATGCCTGCAGTGCGGCCTGCTGCATCACGTAGGACGAAATCGCTGCGTTCCAGTCAACATCCACCAGATTGCTCATCTGCTGAGTCTGGCCCAATGCGCGATCGGCGCCCAGTGAATCCAGTGAACTTAACTCGCTGAGCTGAGTCCCTAATTCTGCACGAACAGAAAGCACGTTATTCAATGAATTTTTCAGGCCACGACTGGTTTTATCAATGGCTGCAGAGGCGGTAGCTTTTGCCGCGTCATTGCCCTCAATCGGGGTTTTGAGCGCATCAATAGCGGTATCCAGCATTTTGAACAGGTTCTTTTCCTGAGTACCGCCGCCTGGTTCCGGTACGGCATTACTGGTCAGATTAACAAATACTTTATCGCCAGTATGACCAATCACCATGGTACGGGAGGCATCGACCTGCTGGGTCACATTTGTTGTACCGCCACTGTAAGCGCCATCTGCCTGAGCAAACGGTGCAGATTCTGTTTTATATCCGCCAAAAATATAGCGTCCATTACCGTCGGTGCTGTTCGCCAGGTTCATCAGTTGATCGCGGATCCCCTGCAGGTCGGTGGCCAGCGATGCACGGTCGTCATCGCTTAACGTGCCGTTCGCGGCATAGACAATTTTTTCCTGCGCGGTCTGAATTGCCGTCGTTACCTGACTCAGTACGTTCTCTTCCAGCGATACTTTTTGCGTCGCAAATGAACGTGCCAGCGTATATTGGCTGTTCTGCGCCTGTGCTTGAGAAAGCACCACGGCCTGCGAGGCGGCGATCGGATCGTCAGATGGGTTGATCACACGTTTGCCCGTTGACATCTGCTCGCCGAACTTCATCCATTCAGCCTGAGAGTTAGTGATGCCACGCATATTCTGCTGGTACATCATCTGGGTGCTGATACGCATTGTGTCCCTCTCCCTTAGCGAATATTAATCAGTGCATCAAACAGCGCATTTGCGGTTTGCAGCACTTGCGCGTTAGCCAGGTAATACTGTTGATAGCGTTGTAAGTTACCGTATTCTTCGTCGAGGTTGACGCCGGAAATAGACTGCTGCTGCTTATAAAGCTGCGTTACCACGTTGTTTTGGGTAATGGCGCTGGTTTTCAGCGTCGCGGTTTTGTTCCCGACATCGCTTACCAGCGTGGCATATGCATCGTTGAAGGTCTTATTACCCACGGTAGCTTTGGTCTGCAGATCCAGCAGTTTCTGACCGTTACGGTTATCGCTTTTTCCCTTATCAATATCCGGGTCCGGATCATTTTTTGAGACCTGGGCCATGGCGATTTTCGACTCATCGGTCACCATGACTTTCATATCAACAACGGCGTTACTGACAGGTTTCACTGTGAAGCTGTCATTTGCTTTTGCGCCAGCATTTACGGTGATTTCCATCCCGTCAAAGGACATCTTCCCACCGGTAACGGTAGCTTTGAAGCTGGTATTATCCGCCAGGCGAGTAACCTGCCAGTCCGTCCCGTCATAAACGATTTTATAATCGGTCGCCTGTACAGCAGAGCTGTCGGTAATCTTCGCGCTTAACGATCCTGTTCCTGTATTTTTAGCGTTGTTGAATACTGCCGGGCTACCGATAGCAAAGAAATCCTTACCCTGATCGCCGTTCGCGTCAAAACCCTCTTTATGCTGGGTGTTAAACGCATCGGCAAACGCCAACGCCAGTTGGCCCAGTGTGTTACGCGTCTGGTCAAGCTCTTGAGAACGGAAAGTCAACAGCCCACCCAGTGAACCGGTATTCAACAGTTTTTCGGGAATTTCAACCTCGCCGGCAACCCCGTCGACGTAGGCCACTGTGGTACGATTGGGATCGTCACTGGAGGGCACAGCCGCCAGCTGGCGTGCATTGCTGCCCTGCACCAGTGAATAGCCGTTCGCCATGGTTATGTTGTAAGTCCCGCCGTCCTGAACGCTGACTTCAACACCGACAATCTGGTTCAGTTCACTGACCAGTTGGTCGCGCTGGTCGAGTAAATCGTTAGGCGATGCGCCCGCGCCGACGCCGGTCAGACGGGAAATCTGATCGTTGAGGCTGGCAATCTGTTTTGAATAGTTGTTGATCTGGTCAACGCTGGCCTTGATCGCAGTATTAACCTGCTTGTCTTGATCGCGCAGATACTGGTCGGTTGTTCTGAACTGGTTGACTAAACCATCAGCTTTACCGATCAGCGCCTGGCGCGCCGCCGGGTCTTCCGCGTTACTGACAAGGGTTTGCAGGCTGGTAAAAAAGTCCTGCATTGAGGTCGAAATGGAACTGGTTTTGCTAGAGAGCAGATTGTCGATTTTCGACATTTGTTCATAGCGCGTTGTCAGGCCGCTGCTTTGGTTCTGCGCGGCACGTAACTGATTCGTGATAAAGGAGTCATACTCGCGCTGTACGCCAGAAACATAGACGCCATTGCCAACCCAGCCCCCCGCACCCAGCGTGCTGTTCGCTTGCGCCATAATTGTCGTTTGACGGGTGTATCCGGCAACGTTATAGCTGGAGATGTTATTACTGGCAGAATTCAACGCGGCCTGCGCTGCGGCGAGTCCACTCATCGCGTTATTAATCAAGCTGGACATGGAGGTTCCTTGTAATCCTTCAATACTCGTTATTATCGGCAGCAGGTTGGTAGACTTGAGCTATTTAAAAGAGATTATCGATATTCGTACTGTAGGTTTTGCTCACTTTTTCGCTCATCGATTTCAACTGCTGGATCATGCTGGTTAATTTACGCGCATAGTTAGGGTCAGTCGCGTAACCGGCATTCTGCAAAGCCTGTGCCCCCTGCTCGGCGGTAGCAGCGGCGGTTACCGCCGCATAGCGCGGGTTACGCGATATCAGACCGACATAATCCGACAGTGCCTCAAGGTAAGAGCTATAGACGCGGAATCGGGCTTTCACCTTTTTCGCCTCGCCGTTTTCATATTCGGTGGTGGTGATTTCGGTGGTTGGGCCTTTCCAGCTTCCCGAAGCCTTCACGCCAAAAATGTTAAAGCTCGGTTCACCGTTCTCACGGCGGATTTGTCGCTGGCCCCATCCGGACTCCAGCGCCGCCTGCGCCAGAATCAGATGATGCGGAACCCCGCTTTGCTGACTTGCCAGCTTAGCCGGCAGCGATAGCTGGGCGAGGAAGTCTTTGCTGTCACCTGACAGCGGCTCATCATTGCTTTCCGTCGCGCGGGGAATAGCTTTACGGACCAGTTGCGTCAGCGCCTGGTTTTGATAGCTGGTCACCGTTTCCAGAGAGAACTTCATTGGCACCTGCGGCGCATCGTCTGCGGGTTGCGCCTGCCCTTCAGTCATCTGCTTAACCATCATTTCAGCCAGTCCCAGACCTTTACCTGCGGTCATCTGCTGCGCAATTTGTTGGTCATACATGCTGGTATACAAACGTGTCGAATCACTGCTAAAAACGCCATCTTTCGGCAGCGCTTCACGCATGCTTTTCAGCATCATTTGTACGAACATCCCTTCAACCTGACGGGCAACCGGGCGGATATTCGCCGCCGGGTCCTGACCCGCTTTCACTTTCAGTTCGTTCAGTGATTGCGCATCCCAGGCGGCACTGGTCAGCAGTTTGCTGTCACCAATCATTAGATGATTTCCAGTTTGGCGCGTAAGCATCCCGCGCTCTGCATCGATTGCAGAATGGACATCAGATCCATCGGCGTTGCCCCTAGCGCATTAAGCGCACGCACAACATTGTTCAGGTTGGCGCTGGAACGCACGCTTTGCAGCGAACCGCCGCTCTGGCGCAGATCGATCTGGGTTTGAGGCGTCACCACAGTCTGTCCACCCCCAAACGGTGTATCCGGCTGGCTGACGTTCGCCTGGCGGTTTACCGTTATCGACAAGTTGCCTTGCGCGACGGCACAGCTATCCAGCGTGACTTCACGGTTCATGACAACGGATCCGGTGCGCGAGTTGATAATCACTTTCGCATCCTGCGGCGTGACGTTCACCTCCATATTCTGGATGTCAGCAAGGAAACGCACCTGCGAGCTGTTGCCGCTTGGCACGCGTACCTGAATCGTCCGGGCGTCCAGCGCAGTGGCGCTACCAAAGCCGCGCGAACGGTTAATGGTGTCGGTTATCTGCTGCGCCATAGTGAAATCTTCATTATTGAGCTGCAGATTAATGGTGTTACCGCCGCCGAACTGGCTGGGTAATTCACGTTCGATGGTCGCGCCGTTGGTAATACGTCCGCCATTGAGCTGGTTTACCTGCACGCTGCTGCCACCCGCAGCCGCGCCTGCACCGCCTACCAGAATATTCCCCTGCGCCAGCGCATATACCTGGCTATCGACCCCTTTCAGCGGGGTCATCAGCAGCGTACCGCCGCGCAGGCTTTTGGCGTTCCCCATGGAAGAGACCACCACGTCAATGGTTTGCCCCTGACGACCAAAGGCCGGGAATTGCGCGGTCACCATCACCGCCGCCACGTTTTTCAGTTGCATATTGGTGCCGGTTGGCACGGTAATTCCCAACTGCGAAAGCATGTTGTTGAGCGTTTGCGTAGTAAACGGCGTCTGGGTGGTCTGGTCACCCGTGCCATCCAAACCGACCACCAGCCCATAACCGATCAACGAGTTTTCCCGCACGCCCTGAACGCTGGTCAGGTCACGAATACGGTCGGCATGCGCAAAGGTGGTTATCAGCACCAGTACCATTCCAACTAAAGATTTAAACACTGGCTACCTCGCTTACATCGGCGACAAGTTAAGGAAGAAACGCTGCAACCAGCCCATATTCTGCGCTTCATTGATGTAGCCGTTGCCGACATACTCAATACGTGCGTCCGCAACCTGAGTTGACGGTACGGAGTTGCTGCCACTGATGGTGCGCGGGTTAACGACCCCGGAGAAGCGAATGAATTCAGTGCCCTGATTAATGGCGATCTGTTTTTCACCCACAACATGTAAGTTGCCATTCACCAGTACCTGATCGACCGTTACGGTCAGGGTACCGCTGAAGGTATTGCTGGCGTTCGCGCCGCCTTTACCGTTAAAGGTGTTACCGCCTGAAGCTTCTACGTCAGCACGCTCGTTGCCAAACAGTCCTTGCAAATAACGCGGTACGGTATCAAAGCCAAAGTTTGTCTTGCCGTCGCGGCTGGCATTAGCCGAAGAACTTTTGCTCGCGCTGACGTTTTCCTGCAATACGATGGTCAACGTATCGCCAATATTGCGCGGACGGCGGTCTTCGAATAACGGCTGATAACCGTAGTTAATCGGTTGGGCCGACTGGAAGATTGATCCATTCGCCACCGGCGTCGGGCCAGGAACAGGCTGGGCAGACGTTGCGCCCTGCACGAGGGGCGTGGCCGGGATCCAGGCGCATCCTGTCAATGAAACCACCAACAGGGCTAAAATTGGGTATGGGTGAAGCGCGTATTTTCGCATTGCGGTCATCTTCAAAATCAGTGTGCCGGTGAGGCTTTCACCCCACCGGGCCACACTTTAGAGTTGCGTCAGTTTTTGCAGCATCTGATCGGTGGTCGATACCGCTTTACTGTTGATTTCGTAAGCGCGCTGAACCTGGATCATGTTTACCAGCTCTTCCGCCACGTTGACGTTAGAGGTTTCAACATAACCCTGGTACAGCAGACCCGCGCCGTTCAGCCCCGGAGTGCTCTCATTCGGCGCACCGGATGACTGCGTTTCGGTGTACAGATTCTCACCAATGCTTTCCAGACCGGTATCGTTCATAAAAGTAGTCAGGTTAAGCTGCCCAACCTGAACCGGTGCTGCCTGGCCCTGCTGGGTTACGCTGACGATACCGTCGCGTCCAATGGTGATACTGAGCGAGTTAGCCGGGATGGTGATAGCCGGCTGAACCTGAAAACCACCCGCAGTCACCAGTTGGCCGTTCTGATCCACCTGGAAAGAACCGTCACGGGTGTAGGCGGATGTGCCATCAGGCAGCATGACCTGGAAAAATCCCTGCCCTTTAATCGCCACATCTTTACTGTTGTTGGTCTGCGACAGGTTCCCCTGGCTGTGTAAACGCTCGGTCGCGACCGGGCGCACACCGGTACCAATCTGCAAACCAGACGGCAGTGTGGTTTGTTCAGAAGACTGTGCGCCAGGCTGGCGAATCGTCTGGTACAACAGATCTTCAAACACGGCACGTTGACGCTTAAATCCGTTGGTGCTGACGTTTGCCAGGTTGTTGGCAATCACATCCATGTTGGTTTGCTGTGCATCCAGGCCGGTTTTGGCGATCCATAATGAACTGATCATAAAATGTCCTGTATTAACTCATCGACAGCAGTTGGTTGGCGCGACCCGCGTTATCATCCACGCTACTGATAATCTTCATTTGCATTTCGAAACGACGGGCGTTGGCGATCATGTCACTCATCGCGGCTACCGGCTTAACGTTACTGCCTTCCAGCACACCCGACATAACGCGAATGCTGGGGTCGGCCTGTAACGTAGCGCCACGGGTAGCCTGCGCGGCCTGGGTCAGACGGAACATACCGTCATCGCCACGTTGCACTTCACTCCCCGTGGCCTTCACCAGTTTCAGTCGCCCAACTGGCGCAACGGTGTTAGCCGGATCGCCAGGGTTGAGCGCCGAGATCGTGCCGTCTGCCGCAATAGTGACTTCAGAACCTTCCGGTACGGCTATTGGTCCGGCTTCGCCAATCACCGGGTGTCCCTGAATGGTCAGCTCCCCCGTAGGGCTTACCTGAATGGCGCCATTTCGGGTATATCCTTCGCTACCGTCCGCGGTCTGCACGGCCAACCAGCCATCCTGTTGCAGCGCCACGTCCAGCGGACGTGAGGTATAGTCCATCTGACCCGGTGTCATATCGGCCCCCGGCGTGGAGGCCACCACCAGCGTACGCGTCGGTAAAGACAATCCTTCAACGGGAACCGCGCGCAGCGCATTGAGTTGCGCACGAAAACCCGGCGTTGAGGCGTTTGCCAGGTTGCTGGCCGTCACCGCTTGTTGATTCAGCGTCTGACTGGCCGCGCCCATGGCGGTATAAATTGCGTGATCCATTAAGCCATCCCGTCAGGCGCTTAGCGCAGGTTGACCAGCGTGTTGAGGATCTGGTCCTGGGTTTTGATGGTCTGCGCGTTCGACTGATAGTTACGCTGGGCGACGATCATATTCACCAGTTCTTTACTCAAATCCACGTTTGATGCTTCCAGCGCGCCGTTGGTCAGCTTGCCGAAGTTACCCTCGCCTGCGGTACCCAGCAGCGCCACGCCGGAAGACTGAGTAGCTGCCCAGACGTTGTCACCCTGAGAAGCCAGACCTTCGTTGTTGGCAAAGTTTGCCAGCACGATCTGCCCCAGAACCTGTTGCTGTTCGTTGGAGTAGTTACCGACCACAGTACCGTCATTGTTAATCTGGTAGCTCACCAGGTCGCCCGGCTTGTAGCCATTCTGATTCGTGGCAACGATGTTGTTGGCGCCAGTGTTCTGCTGCATGGAGTTCAGGAAGCTCAGAGAGAAGTTCGCCGGAACTGCGCCATTGATCGTACCGGTCGTTATCTGAATTTGCGGTTGGGCATTAGCTGGGCCTTCAACGGGGATTTTTGGTCCAGTCGGATCTGCTGGATCTACTGGCACCGTCCCTGGAACATAATTGTTCACTGAGGTCAGCGTACCGTTAGCACTAAAGTTCATCACCGCATTCTTGTTGGCAACTGAACCCGCAACGCTGGAGTCCTGGGTGTAGACATCCCATTTGTTCGGGCCTGTTTTGACATAAAAAATATTCATGTCGTGGGCGTTACCCTGGCTATCGAAAACGGTAACTGAGCCTTTTTTGTTGTAGGAATCCGCATCGCTTGGATTAAACGGGGTCTTCGTTGGCACCTTGTCAGTGGAGTTCAGGTTGATCTGCATTGACGCAGTCGTGGTGGTTTTAGCCGCCATCAGCGTATTCGGGATAGTGATCGGCGCCGGGTTAGCACCTTGCTGTATCGTTGGCGGTGTACCGGTAGCCGGATAGCCCGTCAGCTGTAGCCCCTGCATGTTGACGATATTGCGGTTTTCATCGAGCTTGAACTGACCGTTACGGCTGTAGAAAACGGAACCGTTGCTGTCTACCATGCGGAAAAAACCGTTCTGGCTGATAGCGACATCCAGCCCGCGACCGGTGTTGGTCGTGGTACCGTCGGTAAAGTCCTGGGTAATGCCCGCAACTTTAACGCCCAGACCTACTTTAGAACCGGCGAACATATCGGCAAAAGAGGCCGTACCGGATTTAAAACCGTAGGTGGCGGAGTTGGCGATGTTGTTACCAATGACATCGAGGTTGGTCGCTGCAGCGTTCAGACCGCTGACCGCTTGTGAAAAGGCCATGACTTACTCCTGATAAGTGTGAAGGCTTAAATGATCTGCCGTACTTCGTCGAGGGTGGTGGTTCCATAGGTGCCCAGATCCAGCGTATTACCGCCGTTACTGCGAATAACGCCCTGCACCAGCGCAAACTGAAGCGGCTGAGCCACCAGTTGTGTTCCGCCATTACTGGCAGCAATTGACACGTTGTAAGAACCGCTTGGCGCATCCGTGCCATCGGTCATGGTGCCGTCCCAGGTAAAGGTATGAACGCCCGCTTTCAACCCACCAATATCAATGGTGCGTACCACCTTGCCGTCTTTATCGGTAATGGTTGCGGTAACCTTATCTGCCGGTTGCTGCAGTTCAACGCCAAACGGCGTGGTGGTGGTTTTTGCGCCCTCTTCCGTACCTTTACCGGTCAGGATGGTGGTGCCTGGGATCATGACACCGTGGCCAATCAACGTACTGGCCTGCAGCGACTGACTGTTGTCGATCTGCCCGGAGATCGATCCCAGCGTGGTGTTCAGTTTCTCAATTCCGCTCACGGTACTGATTTGCGCCAACTGGGTGGTCAGTTCGTTGTTTTGCAGCGGGTTGGTTGGATCCTGGTTTTTCAGCTGTGCAACCAGCAGCGTAAGGAAGCTGCTTTGCAGGTCCGCGGCGTTGCTGCCCGTCAGCGAACTCTTCCCCGTTGCGTCATTCACACCCGTCGTGCTCGGGTCATTCATTTTTACAGCAATAGACATGTGCGCCTCCTTTTACTGGCCTAGCGTCAGCGTTTTGAGCATCAAGCTTTTCACCGTATTGAGCACTTCAACGTTTGCCTGGTAGCTACGCGAGGCTGACATGGTGTTGACCATTTCGCCGACGACGTCCACATTCGGCATTTTTACGTAACCGTTCGCATCGGCCAGCGGATTACCGGGTTCATAAACCAGCTTATCCGGCGCCTGGCTTTCAATGACGTCAGCGACTTTTACGCCACCGGTTGCCGCACCTGGCGCGGCATCAACCTGAAAAACAACCTGCTTCGCGCGATACGGCTGACCGTCAGGTCCGGTGACGCTATCCGCATTCGCCATGTTGCTGGCTGCCACGTTCAGGCGCTTAGACTGAGCCGTCAGCGCAGAGCCTGCGATATCAAAAATATTTAACAGCGCCACGAATTAGTTCCCTCCTTGCAGCACGTTCATCATGCCTTTGATTTGTCCACCCAACGCGGTCAGCCCCATTTGATACTTGAGGCTGTTGTCTGCAAATTGCGTGCGCTCCCGGTCCATATCTACCGTGTTGCCATCGAGAGACGGCTGATCAGGAATGCGGTAGAGCAGTTCCGTAGAAGGAGCGGAAACGGTCTGGGCCGGAATGTGTTGTGCAGAGGTCAGCGTCAACGAGACACCGCCGGTTTCTTCCCGTCCTCGCACCATGACTTTTTTTAATTCACTGGCGAAATCCAGGTCGCGCGCCTGATACCCCGGCGTGTCGGCATTGGCTATGTTGGCCGCCAATACTTCCTGGCGTTGGGCGCGCAAATTCAGCGCTTCCTGTTGAAAACGTAAGGCGGCGTCGAGCTTATCGAGCATATCTCCTCCGCAAATGACAAAATTCAGCCGACAGCTTAAATCCCATTACGCGCGCGTTATCGCCGGAATAAACGCAAAATGCGTCGCTATTTGTTGCGTTGATGACTGCGTCACACAGGTAGAATCCTGTCACTACCTGAAAAAGCGCGAGGTTTTGATGCAAACGTTTAAACGTGGAGTCGTCGTGGCAGCACTGCTGTTCAGTCCTATGACGCTGGCGCAAGACCTGAATTCACAGTTGACGGCATGGTTTTCCCAGCGTCTGGCCGGATTTAGCGATGAGGTCGTCGTTACTATCCGAACGTCGCCAAACTTATTGCCGAGCTGCGAACAACCAGCATTAAGCGTGTCCGGGAGTGCAAAATTGTGGGGTAATGTGAACGTGCTGGCGCGCTGCGCCAACGAGAAACGTTATCTGCAGGTGAACGTGCAGGCCACAGGAAACTACGTTGTTGCCGCCGCGCCCGTAGCTCGGGGTAGTGCCCTGACTTCGGCCAGCGTAACGCTAAAACGAGGTCGACTGGACCAACTCCCTCCGCGCGCCGTGCTGGATATGAATCAGGTGCAGGATGCCGTAAGCCTGCGCGATCTGGTGCCTGGTCAGCCGATACAGCTTTCCATGTTGCGCCAGGCATGGCGAATCAAGGCCGGTCAGCGCGTCCTGGTTATCGCCAACGGAGATGGCTTTCGGGTGAATGCCGAAGGTAAAGCGCTGAACAATGCCGCCGTCGCCCAGAATGCCCGAGTACGGATGATTTCAGGCCAGGTGGTGAGCGGTGTCGTCGATTCTGATGGGAATATTCTTATTAACCTATAATAGGTTAAAGATTTTTTAGCGTGTGCCGATAGATAAACAACCAATGATTACAGCGGGCCGCTATAGCGTAACCCCTCGATGAGGATAAACAAAATGAGCATTGATCGTACCTCACCATTGAAGCCAGTAAGTACCGTTCAGCCACGTGAAACCAGCGATGCGCCGGTACAAAAAACGCGGAAGGAAAAAACCACCGCCACCACCAGCACCAGCGTCATGCTGAGCGACGCCCAGGCCAAACTGATGCAGCCCGGCACCAATGACATCAATATGGAACGCGTGGAAGCACTCAAAACCGCAATCCGTAATGGCGAGCTGAAAATGGACACCGGAAAAATTGCCGACTCGCTGATCCGCGAGGCGCAGAGCTACTTACAGAGTAAATAAAGTATGACTCGTTTGTCAGAAATACTTGACCAGATGACGACCGTCCTCAATGACCTGAAAACGGTAATGGATGCTGAACAGCAGCAGCTTTCCGCAGGATATATTAACGGCAGCCAGCTACAGCGTATTACAGAAGAAAAAAGCTCTTTGCTGGCAACCCTTGATTATCTGGAGCAGCAGCGCCGTCTGGAGCATGACGCCACGCGCAGCGCCAATGATGAAATTGCCGAGCGTTGGCAGACCATTACCCGGAAAACACAGGACCTACGCGAACTCAACCAGCACAACGGTTGGCTGCTGGAAGGGCAGATCGAGCGCAATCAACAAGCGATTCAAGTGCTGAAACCGCACCAGGAACCGGCGCTGTATGGCGCAAACGGTCAAACCTCTGCTGCGCACCGCGGCGGGAAAAAATTCTCTATCTGATGCTAGCCTGATAACGTTTTGCTTATCAGGCCTACGCGTTTGTAGGCCGGATACGGCGTCATGCCGCCATCCGGCATTAATCTGTTACGCCGTCCGGCGCACAAACTCTTTCACTTTAAAGCCCAGCACCGCGAGCGCAGCGAAGTAAGCAGCAATACCTGCCACCACAACGGCCATCAGACGCAGCAGACGCCATAACATCGTTCCCTGCGACCAGTCCGGCATGATGTAGAGCATCCCAACCAGCGCCGCCGACATCACCAGCACAGAAATCACCAGTCGCGCCAGGAACCAGGCCCAACCCGGTTGTGGGGTAAAAATTTTCTGTTTACGCAGTTGCCAGTACAGCAGTGAAGCGTTCAGACACGCCGCCAGACCAATCGACAGCGACAGCCCGGCATGTTTCAGCGGCCCAATAAACGCCAGGTTCATTACCTGGGTCATAATCAGCGTGACAATGGCAATCTTGACTGGCGTTTTAATATCCTGGCGCGAATAAAAACCAGGGGCCAACACTTTCACCACGATCAAGCCAATCAAACCTACCGAGTATGCCACCAGCGCGCGCTGCGTCATCGCTGCATCAAAGGCGGTAAATTTACCGTACTGGAACAGAGAAACCGTCAGCGGTTTGGCCAGAATCCCCAACGCCACGGCGCTCGGTAATGCCAACAGAAAACACAAACGCAGGCCCCAGTCCATCAGACGGCAATACTCATCATGATTACCGCTGGAAAAACTTTTGGACAGCGAGGGCAGCAGGATAGTCCCCAACGCGACGCCAAGTACGCCAGACGGAAACTCCATCAGACGGTCAGCATAATACATCCATGACACTGAGCCAGAGGCCAGAAACGAAGCGAAAATCGTATTGATGATCAGTGAAATCTGGCTGACAGATACCCCAAGGATCGCCGGGCCCATTTGCTTGACGACGCGCATCGCCCCCGCATCACGGAAGTTCACGCGCGGCAGCACCAGCATGCCAATTTTCTTCAGGTGTGGAAGCTGATAAATCAGCTGTAGCACGCCGCCAACGGTAACGGCCCACGCCAGCGCCAGCACCGGAGGGTGAAAATAAGGCGCAGCAAACAGCGCGAAACCGATCATGCTGATATTCAGAAAGGTCGGCGCAAACGCCGGAATGGAAAAGCGATTCCAGGTATTCAGGATCGCACCCACCAGCGAAGCCAGCGAGATCAGCAGAATATACGGAAAGGTGATCCGTAGCAGTTGAGTGGTCAGCGCAAATTTGTCCGCGGTGTCGGCAAACCCAGGCGCGGTGACTAAAATCACCCACGGGGCAGCCAGCATCCCGGCGACCGTCACCACGGCCAGCGCCAGGGTCAACAGCCCGGAAACGTAAGAGACAAAGACGCGGGTCGCATCCTCACCCTGCTTACTTTTATATTCGGCAAGAATAGGCACAAACGCCTGCGAAAAAGCGCCCTCAGCAAAGATTCGGCGCAGCAGGTTAGGAAGTTTGAATGCCACAAAAAAGGCATCAGTCGCCATCCCTGCGCCAAAGATTCTGGCGACAATCGCATCACGCGCAAAACCCAGCACACGTGAAAACATCGTCATCGAGCTGACGGCTGCCAGCGACTTTAATAAATTCATCTATGTTGTATTCCAGACTCTGAGGCAAAACCCCGACAAACCTGCCCGTAGGTCGGATAAGGCATGATCGCCGCCATCCGGCACTTTTGCTGTGCCTGATGGCGACGCCGTAGCGTCTTATCAGGCCGACAAACCAGCCTATGGTTAAAAAGAGGTGTTATTTTTGAGTTGGCATATAGTACCTGGATTACAATGAATTACTACCGCCAGATGTTACAGGGGGTTATTCAGCCATTGCCTCCCGCCACAGCTTTTCGACAACGCGCTGGGCCAGGAGCGCCTGCTCACCTGCCGTCTGGGGAACCGTCTGATTTTGCACGCACTCAATGAAATGACGTGCGCATCCGGCAAAACCACGCTGTTCCAGGGTAGTTTGCCAGCCTGCTACCGGCTTGTGCACCACTCCTTGCCCGCGCTCTTCCCGCCATTCCCGCATATCCGTGACGTCAATCAGGCCACCATCCGTCACCGCCTGCACGCTCTCGCGCTGGCTACCGGCGCGGCGATGCATACTGGTCGTTATCTGCATTTGCCCGGCACAAAAATGGTGCTCCGCATAGAGCATCGCGCCGGATTCATTGGTTAACAGCGTACCGTTATTTAACTGCGCTTTCTCTCCCGCCAGCCACAATGCGGTATCGACAACGTGCAGATAGTCGTCCAGTAGAGTGAAGCGCAGATCGTGCGGCCCGACGCTGTCCGTCCGGTGCTTATCCATGCGTACGGACGCCGCATTGCCCAACTGGGATTTGAGATCCTGATACAGCGGCGCAAATCGACGGTTAAACCCCACCATCAGCGTCAGCTTTTTCCTCTCGGCCAGCTCCACCAATTGTTCAGCCTCGCGCAGGTTTTCCGCCAGCGGTTTATCCACGCACACGTGAACCCCGGCATTCAGCAGTTCGCTGACCACCGCATAGTGCGTTGCGGTACTGGAATGGACGAAAACCGCATCGCAGGTTTGCGCCAGATTAACCGGTGAATCAACGTAAGGTATCCGCCAGGTATGACAGATACGCTGCGCTTTTTCCCGCGAAGGTGAAAATGCCCCTTCCAGTGTCCAGTCTGCACTAGCACCCAGCACGGGCAGCCAGGCCTTTTGCGCAATCCCGCCGAGCCCGACAACGCCGATACGTAATTTATTCACATTAGTCTCCCAGGTGCGCCAGCAAGGAATCAAGCCGCTGCTTAAGCTCCGCGACGTCTGTTTCCAGCGCTTCAACGCGCGCCTGTAGATCGCCCGAAGCTGCCGGAAGTTCATCTGCCGTTGTCATCGCTTCATCAACGTCACCGCAAAACAGGTGCATATAACGGCTTTCACGTTTGCCCGGCTCACGCGCCAGGCGAACGACATAAGGACCATCTTCCCGGGTTGCCAGTTTCTCCAGTGTCGACTCTACTTCGGCCATATCGCTGAATTCGTACATCCGGGAGGCGCGGCTACGTAGCTCACCTGGTGTTTGAGCGCCGCGCAGCAACAGCGTGGTAATGAGCGCGACTTCCCCCGCGCTGAGCTTAAGATTGCCAAACTCAGAGTTGCAGAAACGCTGCTCATATTTCGTGACGCGATTACCAAAGCCACTCACCGTGCGCAGGAAATGCCGTTTCACCAGGTTATCAAGCTGATCCTGCACGTCGGATTCCGACAGGTTCATCACGGGTTCACGATTCGTTTTTTGATTGCAGGCGGTTACGACTCCGTTAACGGAGAGCGGATACTGTTCAGGCGTAGTCACTTGTTTTTCTAATAAACAGCCAATCACCCGTGCTTCGGTGGCGGTTAATTCGTATTTCATCGTCTTCTCCATTAATCATGGCTGCATCTGAAACTTAGCGGCCGGGGGTCCATTCTGATGTGGTCAACGCCGTCAGCACGTGATCGCGCCACTGCCCGTCAATCAGCAGGTAGTCTTTGGCATACCCTTCTTTTTCAAAACCCAGTCGCGCCAGCAGGTCACCGCTGCGTTTATTATGTGGCATGTAGTTAGCCATAATGCGGTGAATATGCTGCGTGCGCTGCATATAGCGGATGGCCGAGGTTAAGGCTTCATACATCAGCCCCTGCCCCTGCCACTTCTGCGCAATGGAGTAACCGAGATAACAGGCGTGGAAAGATCCCCGCACGACGTTCGAGAAGTTCGCGACGCCAATAATCTCTTTTTCTTCCGGATCGAGCAGCGCAAAGTAATAAGCGGTGCCCTGTTTATGAAACTCAGAGATCATGCTCAGACGCGCCTGCCAGCCTGACGGATAACAGTGACTTTCATCGCGAATAGGTTCCCAGGGTTTTAAGAAATGACGATTTTCTGCGTAATAATCTGCCAGACGCCAGGCATCACGCTCATGCACTAAACGAACGACCAGGCGGTCCGTGGTTAAGCGCACTTTTGGCACGTTACTGCGATAGCCAAACATTCTATACCTACTCCTTCCCGTAACGTCTTCAATACGCTATTCGCATTACTATACCTGCGCAAATACGCCCTGTGAAAAGAGCAAAATGCCATTTTTTGAATTATTCACACATTTTGATGAAAACTCTCTATCAAGACGGACTTTTGATAAAAAAATATTGTCCCGCGAAGGGTGGGAAAAGCGATGACGACACCGCAGAATAGGAGGTGCTTATCTTTTAAACTCTATGCAGAGTGACGAGTTTTTCCCTGGAGGGGAAATGTCGCAAGTCTCGCAGGCAAGGAACCTGGGTAAATACTTCCTTCTTATCGATAACATGCTGGTCGTGCTGGGTTTCTTCGTCGTTTTCCCGCTGATCTCAATTCGTTTTGTCGATCAAATGGGCTGGGCTGCCGTGATGGTCGGTATCGCGCTTGGATTACGTCAATTTATCCAGCAAGGTTTAGGTATCTTCGGCGGTGCTATTGCTGACCGTTTCGGGGCAAAACCGATGATCGTCACCGGCATGCTGATGCGCGCTGCCGGATTCGCCACCATGGGCATTGCCCATGAACCGTGGCTGCTGTGGTTTTCCTGCTTTCTTTCCGGGCTGGGCGGCACGTTGTTCGACCCTCCCCGCTCGGCGCTGGTGGTCAAACTGATCCGTCCGGAAAAGCGCGGGCGTTTTTTCTCTATTCTGATGATGCAGGATAGCGCCGGGGCAGTGGTTGGCGCGTTGCTCGGCAGTTGGTTATTGCAATACGATTTCCGTCTGGTGTGTGCCACCGGCGCAATTTTGTTCGTTCTGTGCGCGGCGTTTAACGCCTGGCTGCTTCCGGCATGGAAACTGTCGACGGTGAAAATTCCGGTGCGCGAAGGAATGAGCCATGTGATGCATGACAAGCGCTTTGTCACTTATGTGCTGACGCTGGCGGGCTATTACATGCTGGCGGTGCAAGTGATGCTGATGCTGCCAATAATGGTAAACGACATCGCTGGCTCACCGGCCGCTGTGAAATGGATGTATGCCATCGAGGCGTGCCTCTCTTTAACGTTGCTCTACCCGATTGCCCGCTGGAGTGAAAAACGCTTTCGCCTTGAGCATCGCCTGATGGCCGGTCTGCTGGTGATGTCTTTAAGCATGATGCCCATCGGCCTGGTCGGGAATTTGCAGCAGTTGTTCACCCTGATTTGCACGTTCTATATTGGCTCAATCATCGCCGAACCGGCGCGTGAGACCCTGAGCGCCTCGCTGGCGAATGCACGTGCCCGGGGAAGCTATATGGGTTTCAGTCGACTGGGACTCGCCATCGGCGGCGCCATTGGTTATATCGGCGGCGGCTGGCTGTTTGACATGGGTAAAGCCCTGGCACAACCGGAGCTGCCCTGGATGATGCTCGGCATTATCGGCTTCATCACTTTCCTGGCGCTGGGCTGGCAATTCAGTCTCAAACGCCCAACGCGTGGTATGCTGGAGCCTGACGCCTGATAGCCAATCTGGTGTACGCGCATTTTTCAGTTTTTTCTGCTGTTACCCGCAGCGCTGGTGCTCGATGATGCTTTGTGTCACGATTACACCACAAGCATCATGTTGAGGAACCCCATGAAAAAGTTTTTTTTTGCCGCTGCACTAATTGTCAGCGGCCTGTTGGTTGGTTGTAATCAACTCACGCAATACACGGTTAGCGAGCAAGAGATTAATCAGGCCCTGGCGAAGAATAATAACTTTTCTAAAGATATCGGTTTGCCTGGCGTCGCTGAAGCACATATCGTACTGAACAACCTCGCCAGCCAGATAGGTCGTGAAGAACCCAATAAAGTGACGCTGACCGGAGACGCCAACCTGGACATGAACTCCCTGTTTGGCAGTCAGAAAGCGACCATGAAGTTGAAGCTAAAAGCCTTACCGGTTTTCAATAAAGAAAAAGGCGCGATTTATCTGCAAGAAATGGAAGTCGTGGACGCTACCGTCACGCCGGAAAAAATGCAGTCAGTACTGCAAACGCTGATGCCTTATTTAAATCAGTCGCTGCGCAACTATTTCAACCAGCAGCCGGCGTACATTCTGCGGGATGACAGCAGCCAGGGGGAAGCGCTGGCGAAAAAACTGGCGAAAGGCATTGAGGTGAAACCGGGGGAAATCATTATCCCGTTCACCGACTAATATGACAGAGGGCGCCGATGCGCCCTTTTTTTTCGTGCAAACGAAAACGTTTCCGCTTATCCTTTGTTTCCGGCAAAAAAGACTATCCTCAGCCGGAGCATATTGATGACTGCACCATCCCAGGTTTTAAAGATCCGCCGCCCAGACGACTGGCATCTTCACTTTCGCGATGGCGACATGTTAAAAACTGTCGTGCCCTATACCAGCGAAGTTTATGGCCGCGCCATTGTCATGCCGAACCTGGCTCCGCCCGTCACCACGGTGGACGCGGCTATCGCTTACCGCCAGCGAATTCTTGACGCGGTACCTGCCGGACACGACTTCACGCCATTAATGACCTGCTACTTAACGGATACGCTGGATCCCAATGAGCTGGAACGTGGATTCAACGAAGGCGTGTTCACCGCCGCAAAACTCTATCCGGCCAATGCCACCACCAACTCGACGCATGGCGTAACCTCTATTGATGCCATCATGCCAGTGCTGGAACGGATGGAAAAATTGGGTATGCCTCTGCTGGTGCACGGCGAAGTGACGCATGCGGATATCGATATTTTCGATCGCGAGGCGCGCTTTATTGAAACGGTGATGGAACCACTGCGTCAGCGCTTAACTGCGCTGAAAGTGGTGTTCGAACATATCACGACTAAAGATGCTGCCGAATACGTGCGCGACGGCAACGACCTTCTGGCGGCGACCATTACGCCACAGCACCTGATGTTTAACCGCAACCACATGCTGGTCGGCGGGATTCGCCCACATCTGTACTGCCTGCCGATCCTCAAACGTAACGTCCATCAACAGGCGCTGCGTGAGCTGGTCGCCAGCGGGTTTAACCGCGCCTTCCTCGGTACCGACTCAGCGCCGCATGCGCGTCATCGTAAAGAGTCAAGCTGTGGCTGTGCGGGCTGCTTTAATGCGCCGACCGCACTGGGCAGTTATGCCACCGTGTTTGAAGAGATGAATGCACTGGACCATTTTGAAGCCTTCTGCTCACTCAATGGCCCACAGTTCTACGGTTTGCCGGTGAATGAAACCTTTATTGAGCTGGAACGCGTGGAGCACCAGGTCCCAGAGAGCATTGCGCTGCAAGATGATACGCTGGTGCCTTTCCTGGGTGGCGAAACGGTACACTGGTCCGTGAAAAGCTAAAAAAAAGTGTAGCCAACTGGCGAGAATAACTGTATAAATAAACAGTATATTCCACAGGGGGCTACTATGCGTATTGAAGTCACTATTGCCAAAACTTCACCTTTACCTGCTGGTGCAATTGACGCGCTGGCAGGTGAACTCTCCCGCCGTATTCAGCACCATTTTCCGGATAACGAAGGTAACGTTACCGTCCGTTATGCCGGCGCAAACAATCTGTCGGTTATTGGTGCCACCAAAGAGGATAAAGAACGCATCAGCGAGATCCTCCAGGAGACCTGGGAAAGCGCGGATGACTGGTTCATCAATGAATAAATAATGATATGCAGTGATGTTTGTTTGCCGGGTCGCCCCGGCTTTTTTATACACACCATCTTTTAATCAATAGTTCATTCCTTCTGGCAAACTGATATTTTAATAATAAATCCCTGGCTATCTTTTAACCACAACACCAAAATAATTGTGCAACATGCTTAAAAAAAATGAATAACATGTCGGTTTGTTAGTCAGATAACGCTGAAAACGAAAATTTTATGTGCTTACCTCTTTAAATTTTCAATGAATACCCTTATTTATTGATATACTGAAGTTGCTTCAGAAAAAACGCATTGAACCTCGAAAACCGTTGTCTAGTAACACGAATTAGGGGGCATGATGGAAAAGAATAATGAAGTCATTCAGACTCATCCGTTAGTAGGATGGGACATCAGCACTGTTGATAGCTATGATGCGCTGATGCTGCGTTTGCACTACCAGACCCCGAATCGTCCAGACCCGGATGGGACTGAAGTTGGTCAAACGCTCTGGTTAACCACTGATGTTGCCAGGCAATTTATTTCGATATTAGAAGCAGGAATCGCTAAAATTGAATCCGGCGATTACCAGGTAAATGAGTATCAGCGACATTAAATCTGATACATCCAACCATCAAAAGGCACCTTTCCGGTGCCTTTCTTATTTCCAGGTTGAATATTCCGGGTCACTTATTTACCCTGCTACTATCGCGATTGCAGAGAGAAGCGGATGAAATACGACTTAATCATAATTGGCAGCGGTTCCGTGGGTGCCGCAGCCGGATACTATGCCACTCGCGCCGGTCTGAAGGTTCTGATGATCGATGCGCATATGCCACCGCATCAGCAGGGCAGCCACCACGGCGACACTCGATTAATTCGTCATGCCTATGGCGAAGGTGAAAAATATGTTCCGCTGGTGCTGCGTGCGCAAACATTATGGGATGAATTATCCACCCAAAATGAAGAGCCGATTTTTGTGCGCTCTGGTGTCATCAACCTTGGTCCGGCAGATTCAACCTTCTTAGCGACCGCGGCGCAAAGCGCAAAACAGTGGCAACTCAATGTTGAACAACTGGATGCAGCAGCCATTATGGCGCGCTGGCCAGAGATTCGCGTACCTGAAAACTATATCGGTCTGTTTGAAGCGGAGTCTGGTTTTTTACGTAGTGAGTTAGCGATTAAAACCTGGATCCGTCTGGCGGAAGAAGCAGGCTGTGCGCAGCTATTTAAATGCCCGGTCAGCGCAATTCGTCATAGTGATGATGGCGTCACGGTAGAAACCGCCGATGGCGACTATCACGCGCAAAAAGCGGTGATCAGCGCCGGAACCTGGGTACAGGCATTAGTCCCTGAACTACCGATACAACCGGTACGCAAAGTGTTCGCCTGGTATCAAGCCGATGGGCGTTACAGCGTTAAGAATAACTTCCCTGCCTTCACCGGGGAGCTACCAAATGGCGATCAATTCTACGGTTTCCCGGCAGAAAACGACGAGCTAAAAATTGGTAAGCACAATGGCGGACAGGTAATTCATTCGGCAGAAGAGCGCAAGCCGTTTGCCGCTGTAGCCAGCGATGGTTCTGAAGCCTTCCCATTCCTGCGTACAATACTGCCAGGCGTGGGTTGCTGTCTGCACGGTGCGTCCTGCACCTATGATAACTCACCAGATGAAGACTTTATTATTGATACTCTACCGGAGCATGACAACACGCTGATCATCACCGGGCTGAGCGGACATGGCTTTAAGTTTGCCTCCGTCCTCGGAGAGATTGCGGCTGACTTCGCCCAGGACAAATCGTCTGACTTTGACCTGACGCCCTTCAGGCTAAGTCGTTTTAAGCGATAATAAATGAATGGCCTCGTTGGTGAGGCCATTTTTAATGACAGGAATAACGTTGATGCGCCGCATCTTTCACTATCTGGTTAATAATATTCGCGAGCATCTTATGCTCTACATTATTTTATGGTCGCTGCTGGCAATTATGGATGTGATATATATTATGTTTTTCTGAACCCGCAACGCTGACACTAATTGACATAAACTGATATTAACTTAATTTTCATTGCAATTAACTGAACAAGAAAATACCTTAACCCCCCCAGAAACCACGCCTTAATGTCATCCATCCCTACTAATTCCTTGATGATTACTTCACAATTCAATCAATTTTATTGAATCAAAAACAAATATCATCATTATTGTTATTTATTAGTTGCATTAATGTCTTTTACGCGCCATTTTCATTCACTTCTGAAATATCTAACGGTGCACTTATGCAATTCAATAATACTCCACAACGCTATGGCGTGGTGTCTGCCGCTTTACACTGGCTGATTGCGATTGCTGTATATGGCATGTTTGCGCTGGGATTGTGGATGGTCACACTCAGCTATTACGACGGCTGGTATCACCAGGCCCCTGAACTGCATAAAAGCATCGGCGTTATGCTCATGATGGGGCTGGTTATCCGCGTCGTCTGGCGGTTGATCTCCCCTCCTCCTCCTGCGCTGGCAAGTTATTCCCGTTTCACCCGCATCGCGGCGGCACTGGGTCACCTCGCGCTATACACATTGCTCTTTTCAATTGTCATCAGCGGGTATTTGATTTCGACCGCTGATGGCAAAGCGATAAGCGTATTTGGTTGGTTCGACATTCCTGCCACCCTTGCCAATGCGGGCGCTCAGGCCGACCTCGCCGGTAGTCTGCACCTGTGGCTTGCGTGGACCGTGGTGGTTTTATCGCTTCTGCACGGACTGATGGCCCTGAAACATCACTTTATCGATAACGACGATACCCTGAATCGCATGTTGGGAAAATCGTCATCTGACTATGGAGCTTAAAATGAAAAAAAACCTGCTGGGACTTACACTCGCCTCTCTGTTATTCACCACCGGGTCAGCCGTGGCGGCAGATTACAAAATTGACAAAGAAGGACAGCATGCCTTTGTTAATTTCCGTATTCAGCACCTGGGTTACAGTTGGCTGTACGGCACATTTAAAGATTTCGACGGGACTTTTACCTTTGATGAGAAAAATCCCGCAGCCGATAAGGTTAACGTCACCATCAACACCAACAGCGTTGACACCAATCACGCCGAACGCGACAAGCACCTGCGCAGCGCAGATTTCCTTAACGTGGCCAAATTCCCGCAGGCGACCTTTAGCTCTACCAGCGTGAAGAAAGAGGGGAACGACCTGGATATCACCGGTAATCTCACCCTGAACGGCGTCACTAAACCGGTTACGCTGGATGCGAAGCTGATCGGTCAGGGCGGCGATCCGTGGGGTGGCACGCGTGCGGGTTTTGAAGCAGAAGGTAAAATTAAGCTGAAGGACTTCAACATCACCACCGATCTCGGCCCGGCGTCTCAGGAAGTCGATCTGATCATCTCAGTGGAAGGTGTCCAACAGAAGTAACGTATGAGTTGCCGGATGGGGCTAAAGCCGCCATCCGGCATGATGACTATTGCGCAGGGTCCGGAATACCCAGTTTGGTATTCAGGCGACCGCGTGACTTATTAAAGATTTTGTTGCCATTTTCACGTCCGGCGCGAAGACGACGTTGCTCTTCTTCCGGCAACTTACTCTCTTCGCTACACAATTCGCTACAGCAGCCGTTATACTTCTGCGCGCAGGCCGGACACTGGATAAACAACAGATGGCAGCCATCATTTTTGCAATTAGTATGGCTGTCGCACGCCGTTCCGCACTGATGACAATGTGCAATAACATCTTCAGAAATCCTTTCGCCCATACGCTCATCAAAAACGAAGTTTTTACCGACAAAACGCACAGGAAGCCCCTGTTCACGCGCCTTGCGGGCATATTCAATAATACCGCCCTCAATGTGCCAGACTTTGCTAAATCCGTTGTGTTTCATCCAGGCGCTGGCTTTCTCACAACGGATCCCGCCCGTGCAATACATAACGATTTTTTTATCTTTATGCGCCTGCATCATTTCAACGGCTTTCGGTAACTGGTCGCGGAACGTGTCTGCCGGGATTTCTAGCGCATTCTCGAAATGGCCCACTTCGTATTCATAGTGGTTGCGCATATCAATGAATACCGCGTCAGGATCGTCCAGCATGGCGTTTACTTCCGCCGCCTTCAGGTAATCACCTACGTTGCTGGCGTCAAATTGCGGATCGTCAATCCCATCCGCCACGATGCGTTCACGCACTTTCATGCGCAGCACCCAGAACGATTTACCATCATCATCCAGCGCGATATTCAGACGTAACCCGGCGAATGCGGGATCAAACGCATAAAGCTGCTGGCGGAATGCCTCGACGTTGCTTTGCGGTACGCTGATTTGCGCATTGATTCCTTCATGGGCAAGATAAACGCGCCCGAAGACCTTCAATGCAGTGAACATCTGGTACAGCGCATCACGCGTGTGCTGAGGATTAGCGATGGTGAAATATTTATAGAATGAGATCGTCGTGCGCGGCTCGGTCTCAGCCAACATTTTGGCTTTGAGCGCATCGTTCGAAATGCGGTTGTGTAACACTGGCATGGTGTACGTATCCTGCAAATAGGGAGAAAATGAAAATCGGCGGCATAATAAAGCAAACACCGCCAATTTACATCCACACATTTTACGCTACATTTCTTACTCCAATATAAAAGTGCAACAACAATTGCTGGTTTAATCACCGTTCTCCCGTCACAAATTTTTGATATGCGCGAAAAAATGCGACAATACAGGCAATTGGTCGTTTGAAGACAGGATAGACATGACGAATTTACCCAAGTTTTCGGCTGCGTTACTGCATCCACGTTATTGGTTAACCTGGCTGGGCATTGGCATCCTTTGGTTAATCGTGCAGTTACCCTACCCGGTTCTTTACAAGTTGGGCTGCGCATTAGGTCGTCTGGCATTACGTTTGATGAAACGTCGGGCAAAAATTGTTTCCCGTAATCTGGAACTGTGCTTCCCGCAAATGAGCGAGCAGGAACGCCAGCAGATGGTAGTCAAGAACTTCGAGTCCGTGGGCATGGGCGTGATGGAAACCGGAATGGCCTGGTTTTGGTCTGACAAGCGCATTTCACGCTGGACGGAAGTTATCGGGATGGAACATATCCGCGACGTTCAGGCGCAAAAGCGGGGAATTTTGTTAGTGGGTCTGCACTTTCTGACCCTTGAACTGGGTGCGCGTCAGTTTGGTTTGCAGGAGCCGGGGATAGGCGTATATCGCCCTAACGACAACCCACTGCTCGACTGGCTACAAACCTGGGGCCGTATGCGCTCTAATAAATCAATGCTCGATCGTAAAGACCTGAAAGGAATGATTAAAGCGTTGAAAAAAGGCGAAGTGGTCTGGTACGCGCCGGATCATGACTACGGTCCCCGCGCCAGCGTATTTGTCCCGCTTTTTGCTGTTGAACAGGCCGCAACAACCTCCGGGACCTGGATGCTTTCACGCATGTCGAATGCCTGCCTGGTACCGTTTGTTCCTCGCCGCAAGCCTGACGGTAAAGGTTATCAATTGATTATGCTGCCTCCGGAGTGTTCACCGCCGTTAGACAACGCGGAGACTACGGCTGCGTGGATGAATAAGATTGTTGAGCAATGCATCATGATGGCCCCGGAGCAATACATGTGGCTACACCGTCGTTTCAAGACGCGCCCCGAAGGTTCACCTTCCCTGTACTAAAGCACGGTTGCAGTCCTGTGGACTGCAACACCTCCCCCGCCCGCTTTAGGTTTAACTGCTATCCGCATTGCAGCAACTATCAACCAGGCGCATAATTAGCCTGCTTGCTTATATTCAATCGATAGCGCAAACAGCGCGCCACACTGCGGAACGCTATGTCACCCTCAGATGCTCCCATAAACTGGAAACGTAACCTCACCGTTGCCTGGTTGGGTTGTTTTTTAACCGGTGCAGCATTTAGCCTGGTTATGCCCTTTTTGCCCCTCTATGTCGAGAGCCTCGGCGTCACGGGTCATAGCGCCCTGAATATGTGGTCAGGTCTGGTCTTCAGCATCACTTTTCTCTTTTCCGCCATCGCCTCTCCTTTCTGGGGTGGCCTTGCCGATCGCAAAGGGCGAAAAATCATGCTGCTGCGTTCCGCATTGGGTATGGCGATTGTGATGCTGCTGATGGGGCTGGCGCAAAATATCTGGCAGTTCCTGGTCCTGCGTGCCCTGTTGGGTCTGCTCGGCGGTTTCATTCCCAACGCCAATGCACTCATCGCCACCCAGGTTCCGCGCAATAAAAGCGGCTGGGCGCTGGGAACGCTTTCCACCGGCGGCGTCAGCGGCGCACTGCTCGGACCGTTGGCAGGCGGGCTGCTCGCGGATCAGTACGGACTACGCCCGGTATTTTTCATCACCGCCAGCGTACTGCTGCTCTGTTTTATCCTGACGCTATTTTTTATTCGCGAACGTTTCCAACCGGTGAGCAAGAAAGAGATGCTGCACATTCGCGAAGTCGTGGCCTCGTTAAAAAATCCCAAACTGGTGCTGAGCCTGTTTGTCACAACGCTGATAATCCAGGTGGCAACCGGGTCCATCGCGCCAATTCTGACGCTGTACGTTCGAGAGCTGGCTGGCAACGTCAGTAACATCGCCTTTATCAGCGGGATGATTGCTTCCGTACCTGGCGTGGCTGCGTTAATCAGCGCCCCGCGGCTCGGCAAATTAGGTGATCGAATTGGCCCGGAGAAGATCCTGATTGTTGCTCTGGTCATCTCCGTGCTGCTGCTTATTCCAATGTCGTTTGTACAATCGCCCTGGCAACTTGCCGTTCTGCGCTTTTTATTGGGGGCCGCTGACGGGGCTCTGCTCCCGGCTGTGCAAACGCTGCTGGTCTATAACTCGACCAATCAGATCGCCGGGCGTATTTTCAGTTATAACCAGTCATTTCGCGATATCGGTAACGTAACGGGACCGTTAATGGGGGCGGCAATATCCGCCAACTACGGTTTTCGCGCCGTCTTCTGCGTGACCGCGGGCGTCGTACTGTTTAACGCTTTCTACTCGTGGAATAGTCTGCGCCGTCGCCGGAACACTGAGGCCACTGGATGATTTTTGTGCATTCATACTTGCAATATCGGAGAATCAACTATTATTTCCCTGAATACTTCATTAAATCAAAGGGAGACTCTGATGACCATGTATGCCACGCTGGAAGAAGCCATTGATGCCGCTCGTGAAGAATTTCTGGCTGATAACCCTGACCTTGAGCCCGACGAAGCCAGCGTTCAACAGCTAAGCGTACAAAAATACGTGCTACAGGATGGTGACATTATGTGGCAGGCGGAATTCTTTGCTGATGAGGATGAGGGTGAGGGTGAATGCCTGCCAATGCTGAGTGGTGAAGCGGCCCAAAGCGTTTTTGATGGCGACTATGATGAAATTGAGATCCGTCAGGAGTGGCAGGAAGAAAACACGCTTCACGAATGGGATGAAGGTGAATTCCAGCTGGAACCTCCCCTGGATACCGAAGAGGGTCAGACCGCGGCCGATGAATGGGATGAGCGATAGCTACTCGTAAGGTCCGTGGTGAATGTCGAGCGGGAGCAGCAAGGTATCAAACACCAGCGAAAATGGCAGGTCTAGGATGGTGACGTAGCGCCACGCGGAGTCCCGGACATCCCATTGCACACCAGGATAGTATTGGTTTCCGTGCCCTTGCCCTGGGATAGTTCGGCTAATAATACTGCCGCATCCGCTCAGCAAGCACACCATGATTGCCACTGCCAATATTCGCACCTGATACCTCACGGCTCTTTTATTTAGTATAAAAAAATACCGGCACCAGGCCGGTATTTTCACGTTACATAACGCTTACTTTTTCCTGAGCGCCAGCGGATTCAGGGTCAGTCCCTGGTAGTAATTCACCCACGAAGAATACTTATCAGGTGAATTCCAGACGCGATAGTGCAAACGCGCCATCGTCACCGGATCGCTCAACAGCACCAGACGGCGGTCACGGTTTAGTTTCTCCGGCGTTTCGTTCAGCGCCTGCTCCACATGGCGGTCACGAGCAATCTCAAGCACGTTACTCGCGCGGTGACGTGCAGTCGCCATTGCCGTTGCCAGTGCATTAAATGACGGGTTAAACACCGCATGCATAAAGCCGTCGTCCAGTGTACGATTGCGGTTCATCACCAGATAGGTATCCGTATCCACCAGCACCTGCGGCGGAGAATACTCTTCCGGGATCAGGAACAGCTTCCAGCGCTTGGTACGTAACCCAACCGTGGAACGGCTGGAAATCACAGAAACAAACGGCGACAGGATCAGCGAGAAGACAATCGGCGCCAGCCAGAACAGGAAACGCAGATCCAGCCAGGCCATACCCACCGCCCAGACCAGCCCCAGCAGTAGCTGAGAACCGTGACGCATAAATGCTTCACCCCACGGGGTGGAATCGTCATCACGCTGCGGCGAATTCCACACCACTTCCCAACCGAGGAAGGCGCTCACGACAAAGACGGTATGGAACAGCATACGTACCGGCGCCAGCAGCACGGAGAACAGAACCTCCAGCAGCAGCGACAGCGTGACGCGGATAAACCCGCCGTACTCTTTCGTCCCTTTACACCAGATGAGCAAAATACTCAGCAGCTTCGGCAGGAACAGCAGCACCATCGTAGAAGCAAACAGCGCGATCGCCAGTTCAGGACGCCACTGCGGCCATACCGGGAACAGCTGGCGCGGTTGCAGGAAGTACTGTGGTTCCGTCAACGCATGCACCACCTGCAATGCGGTCGATAACGCGAGGAACATAAACCACAGCGGCGCGGACAGATAGGACATAACGCCGGTCAGGAACACCGCACGGTGAACCGGGTGCATCCCCTTCACCAGGAACAGACGGAAGTTCATCAGGTTGCCATGACACCAGCGACGGTCACGCTTGAGTTCATCCAGCAGGTTCGGCGGTAGCTCTTCATAAGAGCCCGGCAGATCGTAAGCAATCCACACGCCCCAGCCGGCACGACGCATCAACGCCGCTTCGACGAAGTCATGGGAGAGAATCGAACCCGCAAACGAGCCTTCGCCCGGTAACGGCGCAAGCGCACAGTGTTCGATAAACGGCTTCACGCGAATAATCGCGTTATGGCCCCAGTAGTGCGATTCCCCCAATTGCCAGAAGTGAAGTCCAGCGGTAAACAACGGACCATAAACACGGGTCGCAAACTGCTGACAGCGCGCATACAGCGTATCCATACCGGAAGCCTTCGGTGAAGACTGGATAATCCCTGCATTTGGATTCGCTTCCATCAGGCGCACCAGCCCGCTCAGACAGTCACCGCTCATCACGGAGTCAGCGTCCAGCACCACCATGTAGCTGTACTGATTTCCCCAGCGACGGCAGAAGTCATCAATGTTACCGCTTTTACGCTTCACGCGACGACGACGACGACGGTAGAAAATCTGCCCTTCGCCTTGCACTTCGGCAATCAGCTCCATCCACGCTTTTTGTTCTGCTACGCAGATATCGGGGTTGTAGCTGTCGCTCAGGATGTAAACATCAAAATGCTCGGCGTTGCCCGTCGCTTTGACCGACTCCCACGTGGCGCGAAGTCCCGCGAATACGCGGTCAACGTCCTCGTTACAGATCGGCATAATCAACGCGGTCCGGTGCTCGGGATTTAACGGCTCGTCCCCAACCGTTGAGGCGGAAATACTGTACTTATCTCGCCCAATCAACAGTTGCAGGAAGCCCATCAGCGCGGTCCAGAATCCTGCTGAAACCCAACAGAAAAGCACGGCAAACAAAATGAGAATGCCGGTCTGGAGCATGTAGGGCAGCAGTTGCATAAAGGAGACCCATAAATCCTGCCCCATCATGTCAACAGGATTAATGAATGCCCAACCCTGATACGGAAGGATCGTCTTCATATACCAGGTTGCGACGACCGTTTGCGCCAGCGTTAAGATCAACAACGTATAGCGGCGGATGGTGCCAACCGTACGCCATTTTTGCTCGCTCTCCTGTTCTTCTTTCGTCAAACGCGAAAGATAACGCGGAGTCACATCGCGCCCGCGCAGGCGATCCCAAAAGCGGCCAACCGGGTTGGTACGCCAGGGATCGGGGAACATAGAGGTACGCGTTGCTTTTGGCATCGCCTGCAGCTGATCGCGCCCCTCATCGTCCTTAACCAACTGCTCTTTGGCCAGAGAATCCGGCCACGCCTGCTCCAGGCGAGCTTTCACCGAACCCTGCGGTGAATCATCTTCGCGCGAGTACGTACGATGCTCGGCATCCAGCGCCTGATGAACGGCGCGGATGTCAGTTTTCGGCAGTGCCGCTTTTTCGATATCCGAAAGCGGCATTGCGTCAATATACTCAGTTGTCTTATTCATTGGCAGGTAACTGGTAGCTCCAGGTTTCACTCAGCGTCTGATCGGCATTGACCAAGGCAGCACGCATTTCAGTGGTTTTCTTCACATCTTTCACTTTCACGCGCAATACCAAACGCCAACCTTTAGTTACCGGGTTGTAGCGCACAGTACTTTCAACGATCTCGCCGTTGTCGCCAATACTGGTTTGTGCGGTAACCGGGGTATCCTGCGGCAGCTTTTTCATATCCGTGCCGGTAAAGTCCACCACAAACGCGATGGTGCCATCAGGCTGACGAATGAGGTTAGACTGTTTTACATCACCGGTAGAACGACGAGTCTGCTGGACCCAGGCGCTATCAGGGGCATGAAGCTTGTCTTCGTCACGCGTGAACGTCAGGGTGTACTTGAAGTTCATCTCTTTGCCGGCTTCAGGCAGTTGATCCGGCGTCCAGTACGCAACGATGTTATCGTTCGTTTCATCGTTAGTTGGGATTTCAACTAACTCAATCTTACCTTTACCCCAATCACCTTTTGGCGTGATCCAGGCGCTTGGGCGCAGATCGTAACGATCGTCGATATCTTCAAAACGCGAGAACTGACGGCCACGCTGCAGCAGGCCGAAACCTTGCGGGTTTTCCATCGCAAAGCTGCTCACCGCCAGATGTTTCGGGTTATTCAGCGGACGCCAAATCCACTCGCCGTTGCCAGCGTGGATCGACAAACCGTTAGAGTCATGCAGTTCCGGACGATAGTTGGTCGCCGGAGAAGGCTGGTTTGGTCCGTACAGGAACATACTGGTTAACGGTGCCACACCCAGCTTGCCCACTTTGTCGCGCAGATAAACTTTGGACTGAACATCGACGACCGTGTCACGACCCGGAATGATGACAAAGCGATACGCTCCGGTTGCGCGCGGAGAATCCAGCAAGGCATAAATGGTCAAACGTTTGTCAGTCGGTTTCGGACGCTCGATCCAAAACTCACGGAAGCGGGGAAATTCTTCGCCAGAAGGCAGAGCGGTATCAATCGCGAGACCGCGCGCAGACAGACCGTAGACCTGCCCTGCCCCCAGCACACGGAAATAGCTGGCACCGAGCATGCTGACGATTTCGTCGTTTTTATCTTTGCTGTTGATCGGATACAGCACTTTGAACCCGGCGAAACCGAGATCTTTTACCGTGTCTTTATCATGCTGAACATCGCCAAAATTAAAATAATCCGGGCTGTATTTGATTCTTTTCACCGCTGTAGCGGTAACTTCGTTGATTTTGACCGGCGTGTCGAAGTACATACCCTGGTGGTAGAACTCGAGCTTAAATGGGGTCTTGAGATTGCTCCAGTAGGCTTTATCGCGGTTAAACTGGATCTGCTGATAATCCGCATATTTCATGTCGCGGAAAACGGAGGGCAAGTTACTTTTTGGCGCCTCATAGCCTTTACCGGCTAAGGATTGAGCTTGTTTTGCAACATCATCGATGCTGAACGCCCAGCTCGATGATGTGTACAGCGTTAACATAACTGCTGCACCCAACCAACGCATTTTCATCATTTGTAGTTTATGTTTCATAATTAGTAAGCACTTCCCCCTTTGTGTGCTTATATTGATCCGATCCATTTTAATGGATAATCGGGTATTCCGACAACTGAATCCCTGTATTGTTCGCGCGCTGGCTCATGGTTTAATCAGGTTCAACTACCTGTTTTCACTTTGCGTGCTTATCCTGGAGACAGGTTGTTGGACTTCGTGTAGGGTTGCCCTCGAATGTAACCATTATTCGTCTTAGGGATAAGACGAAAAGTCTGAGAATACATAACTGTCTATGAGCTCTGTATCACCACCACGCGAATATTTTCTTGACTCCATCCGTGCCTGGCTAATGTTGTTAGGGATCCCATTCCATATTTCATTGATTTACTCGACCCACACCTGGCACGTGAACAGCGCTGAACCGTCGTGGTGGTTGACCCTGTTTAACGACTTTATCCATGCTTTTCGCATGCAGGTCTTCTTTGTCATTTCGGGTTATTTTTCCTACATGCTATTTTTGCGCTATCCGCTAAAGCGCTGGTGGAAGGTGCGTGTAGAACGCGTGGGGATCCCGATGCTGACCGCGATTCCATTACTTACGCTGCCGCAATTTATCATGCTGCAATACGTAAAGGGAAAAGCAGACAGTTGGCATACTCTCAGCGGCTACGATAAATACAATGCGCTGGCCTGGGAGCTGATTTCCCATCTGTGGTTTTTACTGGTTCTGGTCGTATTAACGACCGTGAGCATGTGGGTGTTCACCCAGATGAAAAACAGACTGACGCGTAGTGACGCCGCCAGCGCCCCGGCGGTGTCGATGACTAAATTATCGCTGATCTTCATCTTGTTAGGTGTCGGTTACGCTGCCGTCAGAAGGACAATTTTCATCCTCTACCCTTCGATTCTCAGCGATGGCATGTTCAATTTTATCGTTATGCAAACGCTGTTCTATGCGCCGTTCTTTATCCTCGGCGCACTGGCGTTTATCAACCCGAATCTGAAAGCGCTGTTTACCACACCGTCACGCGGTTGCACGCTCGGTGCTGCATTCGCATTTGTGGCATACCTGCTCAATCAGCGTTATGGCAACGGCGATTCCTGGATGTATGAAACCGAATATGTCATTACCATGGTCATGGGACTGTGGATGGTGAACGTCGTCTTTTCGTTGGGTCACCGCTTGCTTAATTTCCAGTCTGCCCGCGTGACCTATTTTGTCAACGCGTCGCTGTTTATCTATCTGGTGCACCACCCGTTAACGCTGTTTTTTGGCGCTTACATCACACCGCATATCACGTCGAATCTGCTGGGTTTTCTCTGCGGTCTGCTGTTTGTGGTTGGGATTGCGGTAATACTGTACGAAATCCATTTACGCATACCGGTGCTGAAGTTTCTCTTTTCGGGTAAACCGCCCGTTAAGCAGGATAAAAACAAGGCCGTAGCCGGCTAGTTTTTCCCTCAATCATTGTGTGGTTCAAAGCAGCCATTCAATGGGTAACACGGACGCCAGCTTTACCAGAACCCGCTTCCAGAATCCTGTGGCGGGTTCTTTTTTCAGGACCTGTTCACTGCCAGAAAGTCGGTCGACCCAATTAATTCTCCCCCAACGGTCAAGGCGTAGCTGCCAGGCCATATCACGCTGGCTTTGCATAAACCGTTTATGAATCAATTCGGCCAGCACTTCACTCTCAATCACAAATCCCATTTCCGTATTGAGCAGCGTCGAACGAGGATCAAAATTAAGCGAGCCGATAAACACTTTGCGATCATCAATACTGAACGTTTTCGCATGCAGGCTGGACCCTGAATTACCGGTTAATCCACGATCGTGAACGACCGAGACGCGATCGCGGGTCGGTTTAAGTTCGTATAATTCTACACCGTAGCGCAGCAGTTTTTTTCGCCAGCGCGCATAGCCCGCATGGACGATCGCCACATCATTCGCCGCCAGTGAATTGGTTAAAATGGCAATCTTGACGCCTTTTCTTACCAGTCTCAGGAGCTGCGCCACACCGGCACGCGTCGGCACAAAGTAGGCAGAAATAATATCAATACGTTCGGTCGGCGAGCCCATTACGTCAAACAAACGCTGCGGTAATAGCGAGTGGCGCGGCGCTTTCCCTTCTCCTTTTGCAGGATCATCGCTCAGCAAACGCGTTTTGGCCCAAATCAGCGGCAGCGACCTTTGATCGAGACTGGACATAAACTGGCTGGTTTCCAGCTTATGCAGATAGCGGCGGGTAATATCATCGTTATACCAGGATTCGGGTAGCTCAATACGCTGCACAGAATCTGGCTCAGACATCTCAAGCACATTTTGTAACGTTGAAACCGAGCGGCAGTGCCAGTAACGCTCAAAATCATCCGCCACATCTTTGACAACCGGCCCGATAGCCATGACGTCCAGGTCGGAAAATAGCGGTTGCTCACCCGCGCCAAAATAGGCATCGCCAATATTACGCCCACCAACGAGAGTCACCACGCCGTCAGCGGTATAACTTTTATTGTGCATGCGCCGATTAAGCCGGGCAAAATCGGTTAAATAGCCCAGCGCGCGCAGGATGCGAAAGGAAAACGGATTGAAGAGGCGAACTTCTATATTGGGGTGCTTATCCAGCAGACGCAGCGTGTCGTCCAGACCCGGCGTGTTGTTATCATCCAGCAGCAAACGCACCCGTACGCCTCGCTTCGCTGCGGCCAGCAGTACGGAAAATAGCAATAACCCGGACATGTCGTTTTCCCAGATGTAATACTGCACATCCAGGGTACGTTCCGCCATTTCCGTTAACCGATAGCGAGCAGCAAACGCATCCAGGCTGTCATCCAACGCAAGAATGCCGCATTCTCCCGGGTGGTCTTCGCAAAGGGGCGTGATGGCACGCTCAAGTCGCGTCATATCAGTCCGAGTGATCATCACCTTGTTGTGTTAGCAATCTCTTATAAAGTTGAGCGTTTTCGTCATCAAAGCACACGAAGTATATCTGATCAGGAAGTGCGCGGCGGGTAATAAATTTCAGCACCGTTTTCACCGCTATTTCTGCCGCTGCGGCGCGTGGATAGCCATAAGCCCCAGTGCTAATCGCCGGAAAAGCAATGGAGTGATAACCATTGGCCAGGGCCAGTTGCAGGGTGTTTAAGTAAGCTTCTTCGAGGCGTTCGGCCTCATGATGACCTCCCCCTTGCCAGACGGGTCCTACGGTATGAATGACCGCTTTTGCCGCAAGCGCCCCCGCCAGAGTGATAACCGCATGCCCTGTCGGGCATTCTCCTTGTTGCTGGATAACCTGTTTGCAGGCCTCCAGTAATGCAGGTCCGGCAGCGCGATGGATTGCGCCATCGACGCCACCTCCCCCCAGCAGCGATGAATTCGCCGCATTGACAATCACATCAACAGCGACAGTCGTAATATCGCCATGTAACACATGAACACGTGATTGCATAAGTTCCCCCTGACAAAACACCATTCGTTAAGTGTACAGCAGGGTTTTCCCTTAAATCTCTCTTTTTAACCGTAAGTGTGCATATCTACGCCACAGCGAGTCATTTATATTCAATATTAAGAATCGCCATGTTTTTCTGTTCATTGAGGTAGTGCATTTTGACTGTGGCAATTTCCTGCACATTCTGAGGGGCTGTCGCGAGCTGTTGCGGGTTGTAAAGACTATTCTGGTTGGTGCCGTTGCGGATACATGACAATTCAATTTGCTGCTGCTGTCTGTTAACGTCGCAAGGTGATTCAACTATCGCTCCGCGAAAATGAATAACCCCGCCGGTTGTGATTTGCTGCGCAATTGCAGGGAGGGTTAAAAGAGAAAAAGCACATAAACTGGTACTTAAAATACGCTTTAATAATGTACACATAAGGGTTCCTCAACGATTAGCCATCTTTGAGGGATCGAAATGATCCTTCACCGCTACGATTAACGATCAAATACAAACGCTCACACGCTTCTATATTCATAGAACAGCAGCGCATTCCCAGCCACACCCTTAATGCAAATACAGCAAAAAATTATGGGTGACTGTTTGAGTCAGGCCATTGTTGCGACAGATGCAGAGACTGCCCATCTGAAACGGTAACGATAATTTTGACCGAGTCCTCAGATGAAATATTAAAGCTCAGTTTGGTTAATTCAATCGGTCGATTAGCAGGGACCGAAAGGCTTATTTTCTGCTGCGACTGGCTTTGTCCCCCCTGCCCTTTACGTATGGCAAGGACTTGTACCTCACATACGCACGGTTGGGTTAACGTCACCTGAGGAATAATGGTGTACATATCACCTTGCTGAGTTGTATTGAATGTTATTTGATTTGCCAGCGCGGCAATGAGTAATAGCGTATGCATCATATTCTCCCGAAAAAAAAACAGGGCTCACGCCCTGTTTATTATCAGTCAGAAAACTGAATTAGTGTTGGTTAGCTGTAGCGTTGTTGCCAAAGCCAACTTGCTGAATCAGCACATTGGAGTCAGAAGCGGTCTGATTAACCAACGCACCGTTACGGCCACCGAACTGGGTTACACTAATATCAGCATTTTTAGCATTCCACTGATCGATAGTGGCATTGTTCTGGAAGCCAGTCTGTTTCAGGCTAATGGTACTGTCATCAGCGCCCTGACCAACTACAGCCCCGTTACCACGCCCCTGTTGTGTGATGGTGACATCTGATTTACGCGCATCACTTTGCAGAGCATTCGCAGCGTTGTTTGACCCATATTGGTAGATACTCAGTGAAGAGTCTGGGCCATAATTACTACCGCCACCATGATGATTGCCGCCCCATTGCGGAACAACACCAGCCAGAGCACTGCCAGAAACTACGATTGCTGCGAATGCTGCCACTTTTAAAAGTTTCATGGTAAACCCCCATCGGATTGATTTAATCGTCGTTAATGGATTAGCGTTGAGTAACGCGAATTGCCATTTGCGACTGTCTCTGCACCACAACTGCTGTTTTTTGTGTACCGTACTGAGTAATATTGGCTTTATTACCAGAACCTTTCTGGATAATTACCGCCGTATTACCGTATGAACCTTGTTTAATACTCGCGTCATTGGAACTACCCGTTTGATCAATATATGCAAAGTTATATGATCCCGTCTGGTCTGTTTTCGCTCGGTTACCAGAACCTTCTTGCGAAATAACCGACAATAACTTCGAGCCCCCCTGTCGAGTATTTGCACTGTTCGCAGTGCCAACCTGACCAATAATGGCTGCCTGATTAAATGAAGACTTACTTAATTCATTTACCGCAAAGTTATATTCTGAGTTAGCTAAATCATAACTTGTAGCGGATGCAATCCCAGGCACACCCAGCATTGTAAACATCATAAATAACAACTTGTTTTTCATGTTGTCACCCTGGACCTGGTCGTACATAAGGTTAAATTATTTACCACTCAAATTATTGTTAACGTGACTTACATTTGTTAACGCCACGTTACGATGAAGAGTATGTCCGTTGAAACATTTTAAATAACTCACCCACCAGTTGTATTTTTATATCCAGATTCACCCCAAAGTACTAATTAACCGCAATTAACACCGTTATAGCTCTGGATTTTATTTCTTTTGTAACCCAATGACTGAATTTCTATGCAGTAACAAAAAAACGCGTTTCCCGCGTTTTCTGGGCCTTGCAGACGGTAGTGGGATTGTCCTCGGTACAAGTCGTGACAAGTGTCATTTTTTTCTATCTAAAATTGTTCAACTTAAAGTGAGACCATAAAATCAAAATTCATTAGAAATCTAAAACCATCTAATTATAATTTTATCCCTTAAAATTCAACAAGATATTATAATTTGTATGATTTTTTAAATCTATGCAATAACGCTAAAATGTACAACTTTACTATCAAATCTAAACTCCACAAAAACGCAAAAATCACATTTTAATATATAAATTTACATTATGTAACATGTTTAACACTTGCTTTAAGATTTGTAATAGCTAGATTGAAATCAGTTGAAGTCCATTTGTTTTAATATTTTCACCCCGTTGGGTCGAAGTTTTATTTCTACACAGCAGTGCAACATCTGTCAGTACTTCTGGTGCCTCTATTTTAGTAGAGGCAACTGTCAGGTGTGCGACTAAAAAAGTGGAGTTTCATCATGTTTAATGAAGTCCATAGTATTCATGGTCATACATTATTGTTGATCACTAAACCATCCCTGCAGGCAACTGCGTTATTACAGCATTTAAAGCAATCGCTGGCGTTAACCGGAAAACTACATAATATTCAACGTTCTCTGGATGATATATCCTCCAGCTGCATTGTTTTACTGGATATGATGGAGGCAGATAAAAAACTGATCCATTACTGGCAAGATAATTTGAGCAGAAAAAACAACAATATAAAAACTTTATTGTTGAATACCCCAGATGATTATCCTTACCGGGATATTGAAAACTGGCCGCATATCAATGGCGTATTTTACGCAACTGAAGATGAGCAGCGTGTAGTCAGCGGTTTGCAGGGTGTGTTGCGGGGCGAATGTTACTTTTCGCAAAAGCTCGCCAGCTACCTGATCACGCATTCCGGGAACTACCGCTATAACAGCACGGAGTCGGCATTACTTACGCACCGTGAAAAAGAGATCCTTAATAAACTGCGTATCGGCGCCTCAAATATTGAAATCGCGCGTTCACTATTTATTAGTGAAAATACGGTGAAAACACATCTTTATAATCTTTTCAAAAAGATAGCTGTCAAAAATCGTACGCAGGCGGTCTCGTGGGCCAATGATAACCTCAGGCGATAAAGCCATGAAACGCTATTTGACCTGGATTGTGGCAGCAAATTTGTTCCTTGCTGCCGGGAATCTACACGCGGCTGTAGAGGTGGAGGTTCCCGGACTGTTAACCGACCACACTGTCTCTTCCATTGGCCATGATTTTTACCGGGCCTTTAGTGACAAGTGGGAAAGTAAGTACACAGGAAACTTAACCATTAATGAAAGACCCAGTGCACGTTGGGGAAGTTGGATCACCATAACGGTCAATCAGGACGTTATCTTCCAGACTTTTTTATTCCCGACGAAAAGAGACTTCGACAAAATTGTGGTCTTTGCATTGGCAGAAACAGAGGAAGCATTAAATCG
>NZ_JAHLRC010000139.1:0-8280 GCF_018919545.1 Citrobacter sp. S46_ASV_140 | reverse complement strand
TGTTTATAATGCCACTGAAGTTTGGTAGGTAAGGCGCTATTTACAAGAGCAGAAAACAAAAAAAGCCACCCTCAGGTAGCTTAATCTTGCATTCTTGGTGCCGAAGGCCGGACTCGAACCGGCACGTATTTCTACGGTTGATTTTGAATCAACTGCGTCTACCGATTTCGCCACTCCGGCACGGAAGGGATGCGGAAAACGTTGTGGATTATACCTGTCATGCGCCACCATGCAAGCACCAGCGTATGCCTGACTCGCTAAGTGTTGAAAATTTCAGCATTCCCTTTCTCACCTGCAACCATCGTCACAGTTTGCCCCCCTTATTAATCCCCCCTTCTGCGAAGCGTCCCGTTTCCCCATGCTCTACACTTCCAGTTCAACACCACACTGAGGGAAACACGATGTCGATGATAAAAAGCTACGCCGCAAAAGCGGCGGGCAGCGAACTCGAACTCTATGAATATGATGCGGGCGAGCTTAAGCCGGAAGATGTCGAAGTCCAGGTCGATTACTGCGGTATCTGCCATTCCGATTTGTCGATGATCGACAACGAATGGGGGTTCTCTCAGTATCCACTGGTGGCCGGGCATGAGGTGATTGGTCGCGTGGCGGCGCTCGGCAGCGCGGCGCAAGATAAAGGTCTGAAGGTTGGTCAGCGAGTCGGCATTGGCTGGACGGCGCGCAGCTGCGGGCATTGCGACGCCTGTATCAGCGGCAATCAGATTAACTGCCTGGAAGGTTCCGTTCCCACTATTCTCAATCGCGGTGGCTTTGCCGAGAAGCTGCGGGCCGACTGGCAATGGGTGATCCCGCTGCCGGAAAGCATCGATCTGGCGGCGGCGGGTCCCTTGCTGTGCGGCGGTATCACGGTGTTCAAACCGCTGCTGATGCACCATATCACCGCCACCAGCCGCGTTGGGGTGATCGGCATCGGCGGCCTGGGGCATATCGCCATTAAGCTGTTACATGCGATGGGGTGCGAAGTGACCGCGTTCAGCTCCAATCCGGCGAAAGAGCAGGAAGTGCTGGCGATGGGGGCGGATAAGGTGGTTAACAGCCGCGATCCGGATGCACTAAAAGCGCTGGCGGGCCAGTTCGATCTCATTATTAACACGGTTAACGTCGATCTCGACTGGCAGCCTTATTTTGAAGCGCTGGCTTACGGCGGTAACTTCCATACCGTCGGCGCGGTGCTGAAGCCGCTGCCGGTGCCAGCGTTCACCTTAATTGCCGGCGATCGCAGCATCTCCGGTTCAGCAACCGGTACGCCGTTCGAACTACGCAAGCTGATGAAGTTTGCCGGGCGCAGCAAGGTGTCGCCCACCACCGAACTGTACCCGATGTCGCGAATTAACGAAGCTATCCAGCACGTGCGTGACGGCAAAGCCCGCTACCGCGTGGTGCTGAAAGCCGACTTCTGATGCAAGGCTCAGTCCCGCAAGGGGCTGAGCTTATTGCCCGTTACGAAACGCGAGCACCGCCTGGCGGCACTGTTCCGTCACATGCTCGATGTCATGGTTCACGTCGATGCGGGCAATATCACGTTCGTCCTCCTGCGGGCACTCCAGCGCATCGAACTGGCTTTTGAGTAATCCCACCGGCATAAAATGCCCTGCCCGGCGCTGCATGCGCGCCAGAATGGTCTCGTAATCGCCGTCCAGCCACAAAAAATGCACATTCGGACTGCCCTGCCGCAATATATCGCGATACTGTTTTTTTAATGACGAGCAAACAATAAACCCGGTCTCATTCTTTTTATATAAACTGTATGAAGCGTCATTTAATCGCGCTAACCACGGTAGTCGGTCTTCATCGGTTAATGGAATACCTTCAGACATTTTATCAATATTTTTGGCCGGATGGAGATCGTCACCATCAATGAATTTAGCCGATAATACTGCAGCAATTTTGCTTCCAATTAAAGATTTACCGCTACCCGAAACGCCCATCAAAATATAACTTTCCCCGGCCATTGAAAAAACTCCAGATTCATATTCCATGGCGCGATACTACGCCTTCCACATTGCAGAATTCACCTTTTTTCGGCGTGGCTGAGCAGATTTACAAGGCGCATCACGTTATGCGTAACATTGTAGTGTAACAATTTTCCAGCGTGATCTTTATCACAAATAATAACAATCAAAACCGTTTAAATGCTGCCGAGGTTACTACCTGACCAGTGAGGCATTTATGCAAGTCAAAACCCAATCCTGCGTTGTCGCGGGTAAGAAAACTGTTGCCGTTACCGACCAAAATATTGAATGGAATAATAAAGGAACGCTGGTACAAATTACCCGCGGCGGAATTTGTGGTTCCGACTTACATTATTATCAGGAAGGAAAAGTCGGTAATTTTACCGTTAAAGCACCGATGATTTTAGGCCATGAAGTTATTGGTAAAGTGGTGCACAGCGACTCAAAAGAATTACATGAAGGTCAGTCGGTGGCTATTAATCCGTCGAAACCCTGTGGCCACTGTAAATACTGTCTGCAGCACGACGAAAACCAGTGCACGGAAATGCGCTTTTTTGGCAGCGCCATGTATTTTCCCCACGTTGACGGCGGCTTTACCCGATTTAAAACCGTCGATACCGCGCAGTGCATCCCCTACCCCCAGCACGCCGATGAAAAAGTCATGGCCTTTGCCGAACCGCTGGCAGTCGCGATCCACGCCGCGCATGAAGCAGGAGACCTGCAGGGAAAACGCGTGTTTATCTCCGGCGTGGGGCCTATCGGCTGCCTGATCGTCAGCGCGGTGAAAACGCTCGGCGCAGCAGAAATTGTCTGTGCTGATATCAGCCCGCGCTCGCTGTCGCTGGCCCAGCAGATGGGTGCTGACACGCTGATTAACCCACAGCAGGACTCGCTCGATGAGTGGAAAAAAGAAAAAGGCTACTTCGACGTCAGCTTCGAAGTCTCTGGCCATCCGTCCTCAATCACCACCTGCCTGGAGGTCACCCGCGCGAAAGGCGTGATGGTGCAGGTTGGCATGGGCGGCGCGGTACCGGACTTCCCGATGATGATGCTGATCGGCAAAGAGATCGCGCTCAAAGGCTCGTTCCGCTTTACCACCGAGTTCAACACTGCGGTGTCGTGGCTGGCGAATAACGTTATCGATCCACTGCCGTTACTGAGCGCCGAATATCCGTTTACCGAGCTTGAACAGGCGCTGATCTTTGCCGGGGATAAAACCCAGGCAGCGAAAGTCCAGCTCGTTTTTGCTGAAACAAAATAAGGAAGAACATAATGAACGATCTTTTTTCACTGGATGGCAAAAATATTCTGATCACCGGTTCGGCCCAGGGTATTGGTTATTTACTGGCGACCGGGCTGGGTAAATATGGCGCGCAGATTATCGTCAATGATATTACGCCGGAGCGCGCGGAGGCCGCCGTCGCCAAACTGCAACAGGAAGGGATCCGCGCCGTTGCCGCGCCCTTCAATGTTACGCAGAAACAGGACATTGATGCCGCCATAGACCATATCGAAAAAGACATTGGCCCAATCGATGTGCTGGTGAATAACGCCGGTATTCAGCGCCGCCATCCGTTTACCGAGTTCCCGGAGCAGGACTGGAACGATGTGATTGCCGTTAACCAGACGGCGGTGTTCCTGGTCTCGCAGGCAGTAACGCGTCGCATGGTGGAACGTCAGGCCGGAAAGGTCATCAACATCTGCTCCATGCAAAGCGAGCTGGGCCGCGACACCATCACGCCGTACGCCGCATCGAAAGGCGCGGTGAAAATGCTCACCCGCGGTATGTGCGTTGAGCTGGCGCGCCACAATATCCAGGTCAACGGTATCGCACCGGGCTACTTCAAAACCGAGATGACCAAAGCGCTGGTCGAGGATGAAGCCTTCACCGCCTGGCTGTGCAAACGTACGCCAGCCGCGCGCTGGGGCGATCCGCAGGAGCTGATTGGCGCGGCGGTCTTCCTCTCTTCCAAAGCATCCGATTTTGTTAACGGGCACCTGTTGTTTGTCGATGGCGGCATGCTGGTCGCCGTCTGATACAACACAACGCAACATCACGCAGCGCCCAGGCGCTGCATTTTTGGCCACCCCTAAATAATCCGAGTTGCAGGACGGCGGCAAGTGAATGAACCCGATGAGCTTACTTGAGTAAGTGATTCAGGTGAGTGAGCGCAACCAACACACCAGTAACTTGCAGTATGACGGGGATATAAGAGAAACGATTATGCCATTAATAATAATTGCGGCAGGCGTCGCGCTGCTCCTGGTCCTGATGATTGGTTTTAAAGTTAACGGCTTTATTGCTCTGGTCCTGGTGGCGGCGGTCGTCGGTTTTGCCGAAGGGATGGATGCCCAGGCCGTTTTGCACTCAATACAAAATGGGATCGGCGGGACGCTCGGCGGTCTGGCGATGATCCTTGGCTTCGGTGCAATGCTCGGTAAGCTAATTTCCGATACCGGCGCGGCTCAGCGCATCGCCACCACGCTGATTGGCACGTTTGGTAAGAAACGCGTGCAGTGGGCGCTGGTGATCACCGGTCTGGTGGTGGGTCTGGCGATGTTTTTCGAAGTCGGCTTTGTTCTGCTGCTGCCGCTGGTGTTTACGGTGGTGGCCTCTTCCGGCCTGCCGCTGCTGTATGTTGGCGTCCCGATGGTAGCTGCGCTGTCCGTGACCCACTGTTTTCTGCCGCCGCATCCGGGGCCGACCGCGATTGCCACCATTTTCGAGGCTAATCTCGGCACCACCCTGCTGTACGGCTTTATTATTACTATCCCGACGGTGATTGTTGCCGGGCCGCTGTTTTCTAAGCTGCTGACCCGCTTTGAGAAAGCGCCGCCGGAAGGGTTATTCAACCCGCATCTGTTCACCGAAGAAGAGATGCCGTCGTTCTGGAACAGTATCTTTGCCGCAGTAATCCCGGTCATACTGATGGCGGTCGCCGCAGTGTGCGAAATCACGCTGCCGAAAACCAACAGCGTACGGGTGTTCTTTGAGTTTATCGGTAACCCTGCCGTCGCGTTGTTTATCGCTATCGTGCTCGCCATTTTTACCCTTGGTCGACGTAACGGACGTACGATCGAGCAAATTATGGATATCATTGGCGACTCTATCGGCGCGATTGCGATGATTGTGTTTATCATCGCCGGGGGCGGCGCGTTTAAGCAGGTTCTGGTCGACAGCGGCGTCGGGCAATATATCTCGCACCTGATGACCGGCACATCGCTTTCTCCGCTGCTGATGTGCTGGACGGTCGCCGCCTTGCTGCGTATCGCGCTCGGTTCAGCCACCGTGGCGGCGATCACCACCGCAGGCGTGGTGCTGCCGATTATCAACGTCACTCATGCCGACCCGGCGCTGATGGTGCTGGCTACCGGCGCGGGCAGCGTGATTGCCTCCCACGTTAACGATCCGGGATTCTGGCTGTTTAAAGGCTATTTTAATCTCAGCGTCGGGGAAACGTTGCGTACCTGGACGGTAATGGAGACGCTGATTTCCATTATGGGGCTGCTGGGGGTTCTGGCGCTGAACGCCATTCTGCATTAAGACGGTCATCACCGGGGAGCACAGATCCGCGCTCCCCGGCACTGGAGAGAAAATGAGGAACCACAGAATTTCTTTGCAAGACATCGCCACGCTGGCGGGCGTGACCAAAATGACGGTGAGCCGCTACATTCGCTCGCCAAAAAAGGTCGCAAAGGAAACCGGCGAACGCATCGCGCAGATTATGGAGGAGATTAATTACATCCCCAACCGCGCGCCCGCGATGCTGCTGAATGCGCAAAGCTATACGCTTGGCGTGCTGATCCCCTCGTTTCAAAACCAGCTGTTCGCTGACATTCTGGCCGGCATTGAGTCGGTCACCTCGGACCATAACTATCAGACGCTGATCGCCAACTACAATTACGACCGGGAATCCGAGGAAGAGTCGGTAATCAATCTGCTGTCATACAATATCGACGGCATTATCCTGTCCGAGAAATATCACACCCTGCGCACGGTGAAGTTTCTGCGTTCAGCCAACATTCCGGTGGTAGAGCTGATGGATATTCAGGGCGATCGTCTGGACATGGAAGTGGGCTTCGATAACCGTCAGGCGGCATTTGATATGGTCAGCACCATGCTGGATAAACGCCAGCGGCGCAAAATCCTCTATCTCGGTTCGAAAGACGACGTCCGCGATGAACAGCGCTATCGCGGCTATTGCGATGCCATGACGCGCCGGGGTCTGGCGCCGCTGCGCGTCAATCCGCGTTCTATTTCGTCCATCCATCTCGGCACCCAGATGATGCGGGACGCGCTCGCCGCGCATCCGGATTTAGACGGCGTTTTTTGCACCAACGACGATATTGCAATGGGCGCGCTGCTGCTGTGCCGCGAGCGCGATCTGGCCGTTCCGGAACAGATCTCAATTGCCGGTTTTCACGGGCTGGAAATGGGCAGGCAGATGATCCCAAGCCTCGCCAGCGTGATCACCCCGCGTTTTGACATTGGCCGCATGGCAGCGCAGATGTTGCTGAGCAAAATCAAGAACAACGACCATAACCACAACACTGTGGATTTGGGGTACCAGATTTATCACGGCAATACGCTTTAAGTCATTTTCTCCGGCCATCGCATACTCTCTTTGATGGACATTGCCTATACTCCAGGCAAGATAAATGGAGGAAATCTCAATGAGCACCCCCCTGCTAATTGCCCGCACGCCGGACACCGAACTGTTTTTACTGCCAGGCATGGCCAACCGTCACGGACTGATTACCGGCGCGACCGGGACCGGTAAAACCGTCACGCTACAGAAGCTGGCCGAATCGCTGTCTGAAATTGGCGTACCGGTATTTATGGCCGATGTGAAAGGCGACTTAACCGGCGTGGCCGAGGAAGGGCAGGCCTCTGAAAAGCTGCTCGCCCGCCTGAAAAATATCGGCATTACCGACTGGCAACCGCATGCTAATCCGGTCACGGTGTGGGATATCTTCGGCGAAAAAGGTCACCCCGTGCGGGCCACGGTATCTGACCTCGGCCCGTTGCTGCTGGCCCGTTTGTTGAACCTCAACGACGTGCAGTCCGGCGTGCTGGATATTATCTTCCGCATTGCTGATGACCAGGGTCTGCTGCTGCTCGATTTCAAAGACCTGCGAGCCATTACCCAGTACATCGGCGATAACGCCAAATCCTTCCAGAATCAATATGGCAATATCAGCAGCGCCTCGGTCGGGGCAATTCAGCGTGGACTGCTGTCGCTGGAGCAACAGGGGGCGGCGCACTTCTTTGGCGAACCGATGCTGGACATCAAAGACTGGATGCGAACTGACGCCAGCGGCAAAGGGATGATCAACATCCTCAGCGCAGAGAAGCTCTACCAGATGCCCAAACTGTACGCCGCCAGCCTGCTGTGGATGCTCTCCGAACTGTACGAACAGCTGCCGGAAGCAGGCGATCTGGAGAAGCCAAAACTGGTGTTCTTCTTCGATGAAGCTCACCTGCTGTTCAACGACGCTCCGCAGGTGCTGCTGGATAAAATCGAACAGGTGATCCGCCTGATCCGCTCGAAAGGGGTCGGCGTGTGGTTCGTCTCGCAAAACCCGTCAGATATTCCAGACAACGTGCTCGGTCAGTTGGGGAACCGCGTGCAGCACGCCCTGCGCGCGTTCACACCGAAGGATCAGAAAGCGGTGAAAACCGCGGCACAAACCATGCGCGCCAACCCGGCATTTGATACCGAAAAAGCCATTCAGGAACTGGGAACCGGCGAGGCGCTGGTGTCGTTTCTGGACGCCAAAGGCAGCCCGTCGGTGGTTGAACGGGCGATGGTGATTGCGCCGTGCTCGCGGATGGGACCGGTGACGGATGACGAGCGTAACGGGCTGATTAATCACTCCTCGCTGTACGGTAAATATGAAGAACAGGTCGACCGCGAGTCCGCCTATGAGCGTTTACAGCAAGGCGTGCAGGCCAGCACCGAGCAGCAAAATACACCTCCCGCCAACGGTAAAGCGATCGATGTGGACGGCGGTATTCTCGGTGGATTGAAGGATATTCTGTTTGGCAGCACCGGACCGCGCGGCGGCAAGCGCGATGGCGTGGTACAGAGCGTGGCGAAAAGCGCAGCGCGGCAGGTCACCAATCAGATAATCCGCGGCATGTTGGGGAGTTTGATGGGCGGGAGAAAACGCTAGCAGGAAGGCGCCCCTCCCGCACAGCGGGAGGGGCGAATATCAGGACTTACGCAGCATCAGCCACAGGCTTATCAGGAAGAAGCTGGCGCTTGGCAGCAACGCGCCGATAATCGGCGGAATGCCGTACACC
>NZ_JAHLRC010000138.1:0-8482 GCF_018919545.1 Citrobacter sp. S46_ASV_140 | reverse complement strand
AGCCAGGATAGTGCTTATAAAAAATTACTCCTTGGGGATAATAACGTTATGAAATAAGCATAACTTTAAGTTTGCCTTACGGAAAAATAATATCATCATCAACTATTATCAGACTTTTACATAGAGAAGTCTGTTGCTAATACTGATAGATTCATGCAACTTAATCAGTCGGTGTTTATAGCATCTTGCCTTAATGGGTTCTGGCATATACGAAACAGGGAAACAGGGCTGACATGAATCACAGTGCGCGACGCAAGATACTGAAGTTCCTCGGAACATTCATGGTGGTATTGCTCCCCGTGGTGCTGGCGTTATGGTTTGCTCAAATCCGGGCAATGTCCGAAACCCGTAATCAACTTCGCTCTTTTGCGCAACTGGTGTTAAATAAAACTGAATTGGTGATCCAACAAGCCGATTTAGCGCGAGATATGGCCCTGTTGTATCAAGGTAAGATGTGTACCCCGGCACATCAGAAAAATATGCTAGATATTATTCGTGGTCGTTTATATATCAGCGAGCTAATTTATGCGCAGGGCGATCATTTTTTGTGCTCTACGTCGATGGCGCCGCCAGTCGCCTATATTATGCCGACCGCCGACTATAAACGTACGCCGGACATCTCCATCTATTACTATCGCGATACCCCCTTTTTCGCTGGCTACAGAATGACGTATATGCAACGTGGAAACTACGTTGTCGTCATCAACCCATTATCTTACAGCGAAGTTATGTCAGATGACCCGGACCTGTCCTGGGGCGTGTATGACACGGTAACGGGTACTTTTTTCTCTGCCAGCGAAGGGGCGCCTATTGCGCAGTTATTGCCGTTGGTGCACGGTGAAGCCTCAACCTTCCAGTTGGACGATCGCTTTTACACCAAAGTGCATTCAGAAAAACGCCCGATTGCGATTATTGTGTCGACCTCGGATAAACGCATACATTCGATTTTCTATCATGAGGCTGCGTTAACGATTCCTTTCGGGATTATCTGCAGCATCCTGATGCTGTTAATGTGGTGGCGCACGCGTCAGGAATACTTATCTCCCCGCCGCTTGTTAAAACGAGCAATCAAAAAACGTCAACTGTGTCTGCACTACCAGCCGATCATTGATATCGAAAACGGTCAGTGCGTAGGGGCTGAGGCTCTGCTGCGCTGGCCGGGCTGTGATGGTGAAGTAATGAGCCCAACCGAGTTTATTCCACTGGCTGAAAAAGAGGGAATGATTGAGCGGATCACGGATTACGTGATTGAAGAGGTGTTCAACGATTTAGGATATTTTCTTTCGGCGCATCCTCAGCTTTATATCTCGATAAACCTCTCTGCTTCTGACTTTCATTCATCCCGACTTATTGCCCTGATTACCAACAAAAACCGTGAGTACTCTGTGGCGGCCCAGCAAATTAAAGTCGAGGTGACGGAACGCGGGTTTATTGATGTAGATAAAATGACCGCGGTAATCCAGGCGTTTCGTCAGGCGGGTTATGAAGTGGCGTTTGATGATTTTGGGACGGGATATTCCAATCTACACAATTTATCCGCGTTGAATATCGATATCCTGAAGATCGACAAATCATTTATTAGTACGTTGTCCACCAACAGCACCAGTCACCTGATTGCCGAACATATCATCGAAATGGCGCAAAGCTTACACCTGAAGATGATTGCGGAAGGGGTAGAGACGGTTGAGCAAATCGAGTGGCTGCGCGAACGTGGCGTACAGTATTGTCAGGGCTGGTATTTTGCGAAGGCGCTGCCGCCACAGGAGTTCATGCACTGGATACAACGGTCGCCCGCCATACTGACGCAGAGCGGGCAATAATCTTACAGGCGGTGGCGGTAATCGCTGGGGGTACGATCAAACTCGCGGCGAAACACGCGTGAGAAGGTTTGTTGTGATACGTAACCAAGATCCATCGCGATATCGAAAATAGGTCGCTCGGTCGTCCGCAGTTCAACAGCAGCCAGCAGGAGTCGACGCTGGCGGATATAGTCACCCAACGTCTGGCGCATCACCGTGCGGAACATTCTCTGTAAATACCACTTCGAGTAACCTGATTTTTTCGCCACCGCCTCAATGTTCAGCGGCTGATCGATATGGTCGTCAATCCATTCAATAAGGGTCTGAATAATCTGCTGATGGGACATAGGGCTGCCTCTTTTTCAGTATTCGATTCGTCGTTTTGTCTGTGGGCGAGTATAATTCCTCAAGTTAACTTGAGGTAAAGCGATTTATGGAAAAGAAATTACCCCGAATAAAAGCGCTGCTCACGCCAGGTGAAGTTGCAAAGCGTAGCGGCGTGGCGGTATCAACCCTGCATTTCTATGAAAGCAAAGGGTTAATCAGCAGTATGCGCAACAGCGGCAATCAGCGCCGATACAGACGTGATGTGTTGCGTTATGTGGCGATTATCAAGATTGCTCAACGCATCGGGATCCCGTTGGCAACGATCGGTGACGCGCTCGGCGTATTACCTGAAGGACATTCGCTCAGTGCTAAAGAGTGGAAGCAGCTCTCTTCGCAATGGCGTGAAGAGCTGGATCGACGCATTCATACTTTAGTGGCGCTACGCGATGAACTGGATGGGTGTATTGGTTGCGGTTGTTTGTCGCGCAGCGATTGCCCGTTGCGTAACCCAGGCGATCAGCTTGGCGAGAAGGGGACCGGGGCGCGTCTGCTGGAAGATGATTGATGTGAAATATCTGATGGATGGACGGATATAAAACTAAAGCGCCACAGAGGGCGCTTTAGTTTGGTTCCGGTCTTTGTCTTTCACTCTATCCCGCTGGTTCACGGGAGGGTTTCCCCCGACATCAACACCCCTCAGTCGAGCACATTAGGTGAGGTTCCGGTCTGTGTTGATAATGTAATTGTAAGCCACCTCTCTCCATTTACCAGTGAAATGGTGATTTTTTAGCCAAAAAATTTTCCGCATCTTCACCGGTTTTCTTGCGCAAGTTTGCGTGAAAAAGGCACACCGATGTTGTAATAACTCCGCAAATTTTGTTGCCAGACTGCGCATTGACGATAACGTTTGCGCATCGACTGATTATTTATTGCGCGTTATAAGAAGAAATGAGTAAAAAGCGGCAAAGTTCAGTTGAAAACCAGCGTATGATCGCTGGATAATCGTTTGCTTTTTTTTACCACCCGTTTTTTATGCGCGGAGCTAAACGTTTGCTTTTTTGCGACACCCCTATTGACGCAAACCTGGCACATGGAGAAAACGTTTAGCAGGCAGTGGATTGTCCAGCACGCATAATGACGAAAAAATAAACTCTCAGGGGATGTTTTCTATGTCTACGCCTTCAGCGCGTACCGGCGGTTCACTCGACGCCTGGTTTAAAATTTCGCTCCGCGGCAGTACCGTTCGTCAGGAAGTCGTTGCCGGATTAACGACGTTCCTGGCCATGGTCTACTCCGTTATCGTGGTTCCGGGGATGCTGGGTAAAGCCGGATTCCCGCCTGCCGCTGTATTTGTGGCAACCTGTCTGGTCGCGGGCGTCGGTTCTATTGTGATGGGCCTGTGGGCAAACCTGCCGCTGGCGATTGGTTGCGCCATTTCTTTGACGGCGTTTACCGCATTCAGCCTGGTACTGGGACAACATATCAGCGTGCCTGTTGCGCTGGGTGCGGTGTTCCTGATGGGTGTCCTGTTTACCATCATTTCCGCGACCGGTATTCGTAGCTGGATCCTGCGCAATCTACCGCAGGGTGTTGCGCACGGTACGGGGATTGGTATCGGCCTGTTCCTGCTGCTGATTGCGGCAAACGGCGTGGGTCTGGTTATTAAAAACCCGCTGGACGGCCTGCCGGTTGCGCTGGGCGATTTCGATACCTTCCCGGTGATTATGTCGCTGGTAGGTCTGGCGGTGATTATTGGCCTCGAAAAACTGAAAGTACCGGGCGGTATCCTGCTGACTATTATCGGTATTTCCGTAGTGGGTCTGATTTTCGACCCGGCCGTACATTTCTCCGGTATTTTTGCCATGCCGTCTCTGAGCGACGAAAACGGCAACTCGCTGATCGGTAGCCTGGATATTATGGGCGCACTAAACCCAATCGTACTGCCGAGCGTGCTGGCGCTGGTCATGACCGCTGTCTTCGATGCGACCGGAACCATCCGTGCGGTAGCCGGACAGGCGAATCTGCTGGATAAAGACGGACAGATTATTGACGGCGGCAAAGCGCTGACCACCGACTCCCTGAGCAGCGTGTTCTCTGGTCTGGTGGGTGCTGCACCGGCGGCGGTTTATATTGAATCCGCAGCGGGTACGGCGGCAGGCGGCAAAACTGGCCTGACGGCGATCACCGTTGGCGTACTGTTCCTGCTGATCCTGTTCCTCTCTCCGCTCTCTTATCTTGTACCAGTATATGCAACGGCACCTGCGCTGATGTATGTGGGTCTGTTGATGTTGAGCAACGTAGCGAAAATCGACTTTGCTGACTTTGTCGACGCTATGGCGGGGCTGGTAACGGCCGTATTTATCGTGCTGACCTGTAACATCGTGACCGGCATTATGATTGGCTTTGCTACCCTGGTGATTGGCCGTATCGTCTCTGGCGAATGGCGCAAACTGAACATCGGCACAGTGGTCATCGCCATCGCGCTGGTGGCCTTCTACGCTGGTGGTTGGGCTATCTAATCCTCATTTGATGAAGATTCTGAAAACGGGTGGCTTTGGCCGCCCGTTTTTATTTTCACAACACTCTCGTTGTCTTTTGCGTTACTCTCAAGTAGATAGAATTGAGGCACGACGCCTCTCATCACTGATCATAAGAAACATCGCAAACAGGGAACGCATGGAAATCTTTTTCACCATACTCATCATGACCCTTGTGGTCTCGCTGTCGGGGGTTTTTACTCGCGTATTGCCATTCCAACTCCCTTTACCCCTTATGCAGATCGCCATCGGCGCCTTGCTGGCGTGGCCGACGTTTGGTTTGCATGTGGAATTCGATCCTGAGCTTTTTCTGGTTCTGTTCATCCCGCCGCTGCTTTTCGCCGATGGCTGGAAGACGCCAACCCGTGAGTTTCTGGAGCACGGGCGAGAGATCTTCGGCCTTGCGCTGGCGCTGGTTCTGGTCACGGTGGTCGGGATTGGCTTTATGATTTACTGGCTGGTGCCGGGGATCCCTCTCATCCCAGCCTTTGCGCTGGCCGCTGTCCTGTCGCCAACCGATGCAGTTGCGCTTTCCGGCATAGTGGGCGAGGGACGCATACCGAAGAAAATCATGGGTATCCTGCAGGGCGAAGCGTTGATGAACGACGCCTCCGGTCTGGTATCACTGAAATTTGCCGTCGCCGTGGCGATGGGCACGATGGTGTTTACGGTTGGTGGCGCAACGCTTGAATTCTTCAAGGTAGCGATTGGCGGTATCCTGGCCGGTTTTGTCGTCAGTTGGCTGTACGGGCGCTCCCTGCGTTTTCTCAGCCGCTGGGGTGGTGATGAACCGGCAACGCAAATCGTTCTGCTGTTCCTGCTGCCGTTTGCGTCTTACCTGATTGCGGAACACATCGGTGTTTCCGGCATCCTCGCGGCGGTCGCAGCCGGGATGACGATCACCCGTTCCGGGGTAATGCGCCGGGCGCCGCTGGCGATGCGTTTACGTGCTAACAGCACCTGGGCGATGCTGGAGTTTGTGTTTAACGGCATGGTTTTCTTGCTGTTAGGACTGCAGTTGCCGGGGATTCTGGAGTCTTCTTTGGCGGCGGCAGAAGCCGATCCGAATGTTGAAATCTGGATGCTGTTTACCGATATCGTGCTGATTTACGTGGCGCTGATGCTGGTACGTTTTGGCTGGCTGTGGACGATGAAGAAGTTTAGCCTGCGCTTCCTGAAGAAAAAGCCGATGGAGTTTGGTTCCTGGACGACGCGTGAAATCATGATCGCCTCCTTTGCGGGCGTGCGTGGGGCCATTACTCTCGCCGGTGTGCTCTCTATTCCGTTGCTGTTACCGGATGGTAGCGGCTTCCCGGCGCGATATGAGCTGATCTTCCTTGCCGCGGGCGTGATTCTGTTCTCGCTGTTTGTTGGCGTGGTGATGCTGCCGCTTCTGCTGCAACACCTGGAAGTGGCAGACCACTCGCAGCAGCAGAAAGAGGAACGAATTGCCCGCGCTGCCACGGCGGAAGTGGCGATTGTCGCCATCCAGAAAATGGAGGAGCGTCTGGCCGCAGACACCGAAGAGAACATCGACAATCAGTTGCTCACCGAGGTAAGTTCACGCGTCATCGGTAACCTGCGTCGACGCGCCGACGGACGCAACGACGTAGAAAGCTCGATGCAGGAAGAAAACCTCGAGCGACGTTTCCGTCTGGCGGCCCTGCGCTCCGAGCGCGCGGAGCTTTATCACCTGCGCGCCACGCGGGAAATTAGCAATGAAACGCTGCAAAAACTGCTGCACGATCTGGATTTGCTGGAAGCGCTGTTGATCGAGAACGAATAAACGGTTGTGCCTGATGGCGCTACGCTTATCAGGCCTACGGAATCCAATTGTAGGTCTGATAAGCGTTAAGCCGCATCCGGCATGTTACGACTCTTGCGTTAGCCAGAACCCTTCACAGCATTTGAGCCACGCCTGGGCGCTGTGCGACAGATACACACCTTCGCGCCAAATCATGCCCAACTGCCAGCGTAAATCACTCTCCAAAGGGATCCAGCGCAGCGTCTGCTTATCCAACCGCTGGCAAATCGGCTCCGGTAAAATGGCGATCCCGACTCCGGCTTGCACCATTGCCGCCAGAAAATCCCACTGCCCACTGCGTACCGCGATGCGGGGTTTGACGTTGTGCTGGTTAAACAGCTCAAGCAACTGACGGCTCAACGCGAAATCTTCGTTATAGATAAGCAGGGGATGCTCCGCTAACGCCTCGGGGGAAATGGATTCACACGTTGTCCACTGACCGGAACGGGGGACCAGCACACAGAGCGGATGGCTAAAAAGCGGTAAGGTCGCCAGGCCGCTCTCTTCTTCAACCGGCAGCGCGGTCATCGCGACATCCAGATCGCCATTCATCACCGCCTGCTGGACGGTTAAGCCTCCAAATTCAGACACCTTCAGCTCCACGCCGGGATAGCGCTGGCGAAACAGGCTGATAGGCCCGGCCATCAACATACCGACCATGGGCGGGATGCCGAGGCGCAGCACTCCCTTGTTGAGGTGATTAATGTCGCTGAGTTCTGCTTCGAGCTGGCGAAACTCGGCGAGGATCGCCAGGCCGCGTTCGAAAACAACCTGTCCGGTGTCGGTTAACAGCAGTCGCCGACCGTCGCGGATTAACAGCGTGCAGTTAAGCTCGTCTTCAAGGTTCTTCAACATCTTGCTGATGGTGGGCTGGGTGACAAAAAGCTTCTCCGCTGCGCGGGTAAAGCTCTGCTGACGAACCACCTCAACAAAATAGCGCAGCGTTCTGATATCCATGATTATTCCTTAAGACTATGCCTGCAATGAGTTTAATTCATTTCAGTCCTGGACGGGGGCTCTCTATACTGGCGCTCTCTATTTTTTAAGGACATACCCTCATGGCTGTGGCGATAAGCCGCGTGACGCCTGCCGTTATTCATCGACTCCAGATCCCCGTTCAGGTTCTGTTGTACGCAGGTCTATTTGTATTTGCTCAATATCTTGTCTCCTGGCTGCATCTGCCGCTTCCTGCCAACCTGGTTGGGATGGTGCTGATGTTGGCGCTGATTGTCTGCCGGGTTATCCCGTTGAACTGGATTCGCGCAGGCGCTCGCTGGTTACTGGCTGAAATGTTGCTGTTTTTTGTTCCGGCGGTGGTGGCTGTCGTCAACTATACGCAGCTGTTGTTGGTCGATGGTTGGCGCATATTTGCCGTCATTGCGCTAAGTACGTTGATGGTGCTTGGCGCAACGGCGTGGGTCGTGGATAAAGTGTATCGCTATGAAATGAGCAGGCTAAACCGTGAGTAATTTCCAGCTAAGCGTGCTGTGTCTGGTGATTACGCTGGGCATCTATTTTGCCAACAAGCGCCTGTATCGCCGTTTTCGTAAATTACCGCTGATGCCGTTAGTGTTCACTCCGGCGCTGCTGGTCCTGATGCTGGTCTTTGGGCATATCTCCTGGCAAAACTATATTGGTGAATCGCACTGGCTGCTGTGGCTGTTAGGCCCAGCGACCATCGCCTTTGCCGTTCCGGTCTATGACAACCTTGCCGTGATTAAGCGGCACTGGATGTCACTGACTGCGGGCGTAGTGACGGCAACGCTGGTGGCCGTTACCAGTTCCGTGTGGCTGGCGCGTCTGTTTATGTTGCCTGATGAAATCCAGCGTAGTCTGGCGGTGCGCTCCGTCACCACGCCGTTTGCGCTGGCGGCAGCAGAGCCGTTGGGCGGGCAACCAGACCTGGTGGCATTGTTCGTGGTAGTGACCGGTGTATTCGGTATGGCGGTTGGCGATGTACTGTTTTTACGGCTTTCTATTCGGGAAGGGATGGCGAAAGGCGCAGGATTTGGCGC
>NZ_JAHLRC010000137.1:0-8760 GCF_018919545.1 Citrobacter sp. S46_ASV_140 | reverse complement strand
GCATCAGCCACAGGCTTATCAGGAAGAAGCTGGCGCTTGGCAGCAACGCGCCGATAATCGGCGGAATGCCGTACACCAGCGTCAGCGGGCCAAAGATTTGGTCCAGCACATAGAACACAAAGCCGAAGCTAATCCCTGTCACCACGCGCACGCCCATCGGGACGCTACGCAGCGGACCAAAGATAAACGACAGCGCCATCAGCATCATTACCGCCACAGACAGCGGCTGGAAGACTTTGCTCCACATATTGAGCTGGTAGCGTCCGGCGTCCTGGCCGCTCGACTTCAGGTACTTCACGTAGTTATGCAGACCACTAATCGAGAGCGCATCAGGATCCAACGCCACGACGCCGAGCTTGTCGGGTGTAAGGTTGGTTTTCCAGGTGCCGCTCACCGTCTGCGAGCCGGTGATTTGCTTCGGATCGGTCAGGTTGGATTCATCCACCTGCGACAAACGCCAGACCTTCTGCTCCGGGTCAAACGTCGCGCTTGCGGCATAGCGGACGGACTGCAAACGGCGCTTGTCGTTAAAGGAGTAGATGCTAATTCCGCCTAACTCGGCGTCACCTTTCACCCGCTCGATGTAGACAAAGCTGTCGCCATCTTTCGCCCACAAACCTTGCTGGGTAGAGAGCAGCGAGCCGCCGTACATCTGCTGCGCACGGTAGTTACGCGCCATCTGTTCGCCCTGCGGCGCCACCCATTCGCCGATGGCCATCGTCAGCAACACCAGCGGAATCGCGGTTTTCATCACCGACAACGCCACCTGCATACGGGTAAAGCCAGAAGCCTGCATGACCACCAGTTCACTGCGCTGCGCCAGCATGCCCAGCCCCAGCAAAGCCCCCAGCAGCGCCGCCATCGGGAAGAAGATCTGGATATCTTTCGGCGCGCTGAGCAGGGTATACAGCCCGGCGCCCATCGCATCGTAGCTCCCCTGCCCGGCTTTTTTCAGCTGGTCGACAAACTTGATGATCCCGGAGAGCGACACCAGCATGAACAACGTCATCATGATGGTGGTGAAAATGGTTTTACCGATATAGCGGTCAAGTACACCAAAAGGCTGCATTATACCGCTCCTTTACGCATAAAACGGGCACGTAAGCGGCGCATCGGCACCGTATCCCAGAGGTTAAGCACAATCGCCAGCGCCAGATACGCCAGGTTAACCGTCCACATCCAGAACACCGGATCGAGCTTACCTTTGCCGCCGTTCGACTTCAGCGATGTCTGAACCAGGAAGAACAGCAAATAGAGCAGCATTGCTGGCAGCATAGACAGTACGCGACCCTGACGCGGGTTCACCACGCTCAGCGGTACAACCATCAGCGCCATCATAAATACGGTGAATACTAACGTGATACGCCAGGTCAGCTCCGCACGGGCGCGATCGGTGTCGGTCGTCCATAGCGTACGCATGGTCATCTGGTCGGTATCGTTTGGATCCAGCGCCACGGCCTGATGACCGATAATCGCCTGATAATTCTGGAAGTCGGTAATGCGGAAATCGCGCAGCAGCGCGGTCCCTTCAAAACGCGTCCCCTGGTTCAGCGTCACGACCTGAGAGCCATCGCGCAATTGGGTAAGATGACCGGAGTCCGCTACCACCACCGAAGGACGGGCGTTACCTTTCGGGCGGATTTGCGCGAGGAACACATCGTTGAAGTTACTGCCGTCAACGCTTTCGATAAACAGCACCGAGCCGCCGTTAGTCGCCTGCTGGAATTGCCCCTGAGCAAGCGCCGCCATACCGGGGTTCGCTTTCGCCTCCGCCAGGACTTCGTCCTGATGTCTGGAGGACCACGGTCCGGCCCACATCACGTTGACCGCCGCAATAATACTGGTAAACAGCGCCAGCACCATCGCCGCTTTCACTAAGACAGCCTTGCTCAGCCCGCAGGCGTGCATGACCGTAATTTCACTTTCGGTATACAGTTTGCCCAGCGTCATCAGCAGCCCGAGGAACAGGCTTAATGGCAAGATAAGTTGCGCCATTTCTGGCACGCCCAGCCCCAGCAGCGAGAGCACCAGATTCGCCGGGATATCACCGTCAACCGCCGCACCAAGGATCCTGACTAACTTTTGACAAAAGAAGATCAAAAGCAGGATGAATAGGATCGCAAGTTGGCTTTTGAGCGTTTCCCGAACCAGATATCTTATGATTATCACTTTAAATACGCCCGTAAAAACCCGTCTTTTGCCGGAATTTAGCTTGTTTCATGGCTTAAACGTCATTTATTCTCTTGAGTCGTCGAAATCGTCGCTAAGATCATTATACTCAACGGATCCACCTCTCAGAAATTGTTCTGACGTGCCAATGCCGTAATAACGTTAAGATTAACACGAAGTCACCGCAACAGCGGGTATGAGTTACGAAAGCTTGCAATTCTATCCGTAGCCACCGCCGTTGTCTTTAAGATTCAGGAGCGTAGTGCATGGAGTTCAGTGTAAAAAGCGGTAGCCCGGAGAAACAGCGGAGTGCGTGCATCGTCGTGGGTGTCTTTGAACCACGCCGTCTCTCTCCGATTGCAGAGCAGCTCGACAAGATCAGCGACGGGTACATCAGCGCACTGCTGCGTCGTGGCGAACTGGAAGGCAAACCAGGTCAAACCCTGTTGCTGCACCATGTTCCTAACGTTCTGTCTGAGCGAATTCTCCTCATTGGTTGTGGCAAAGAGCGCGAGCTTGATGAGCGCCAGTACAAGCAGGTCATTCAGAAAACCATCAATACGCTGAATGATACTGGCTCAATGGAAGCCGTCTGCTTCCTGACTGAGCTGCACGTCAAAGGGCGCAATAACTACTGGAAAGTGCGTCAGGCCGTTGAGACGGCACAGGAAACGCTGTACAGCTTTGATCAACTGAAGACCAACAAAAGCGAGCCGCGTCGTCCGCTGCGTAAAATGGTCTTCAACGTACCGACCCGCCGGGAACTGACCAGCGGTGAGCGTGCGATCCAGCACGGTCTGGCGATCGCCGCCGGCATTAAAGCAGCAAAAGATCTCGGCAACATGCCGCCGAACATCTGTAACGCCGCCTACCTCGCCTCTCAGGCGCGCCAGCTGGCAGACAGCTACAGCAAAAATGTTGTAACCCGCGTGATCGGCGAGCAGCAGATGAAAGAGCTGGGCATGCACTCTTATCTGGCCGTCGGTCACGGCTCGCAGAATGAGTCGCTGATGTCGGTCATCGAGTACAAAGGCAATCCGTCCGAAGACGCACGTCCGATCGTGCTGGTCGGTAAAGGGTTAACCTTTGACTCTGGCGGTATCTCCATCAAACCAGCCGAAGGCATGGATGAGATGAAATACGACATGTGCGGCGCGGCAGCGGTATATGGCGTGATGCGCATGGTGGCCGAGCTTCAGCTGCCAATCAACGTCGTCGGCGTGCTGGCAGGCTGCGAAAATATGCCGGGTGGCCGCGCGTATCGCCCAGGCGACGTGCTGACCACCATGTCTGGTCAGACCGTTGAAGTTCTCAATACCGATGCCGAAGGCCGTCTGGTCCTGTGCGACGTATTAACCTACGTCGAGCGCTTTGAGCCAGAAGCGGTGATTGACGTCGCAACCCTGACCGGCGCGTGCGTGATTGCGCTGGGCCATCACATCACCGGCCTGATGTCGAACCACAACCCGCTGGCGCATGAGCTGATCGGTGCGTCCGAACAGGCTGGCGACCGCGCGTGGCGTTTGCCGCTGGGCGATGAATACCAGGAGCAGCTAGAGTCCAACTTTGCGGATATGGCGAACATCGGCGGACGTCCTGGCGGCGCCATTACCGCGGGCTGCTTCCTGTCACGCTTTACCCGTAAGTACAACTGGGCGCACCTCGATATCGCCGGTACCGCATGGCGTTCAGGGAAAGCCAAAGGCGCAACCGGTCGTCCGGTGGCGCTGCTGTCGCAGTTCCTGCTCAACCGTGCCGGTTTTAACGGCGAAGAGTAAGGCGGTAAGCACAAGCAATAAGACCCGTAGGCCGGATAAGCGCAACGCCATCCGGCCTACGGTTGTGCATCATGGCAACGCATTTAAATTCACCAGAAGAAGCCCCATATATGAGAAACGCAACTTTCTATCTTCTGGACAATGACACGCAACACGATGGCTTAAGCGCCGTCGAGCAGTTGGTGTGTGAAATTGCCGCAGAACGTTGGCGTGCTGGCAAGCGCGTGCTGATCGCCTGCGAAAACGAAAAGCAGGCTCTTCGACTGGATGAAGCCCTGTGGGCAAGACCGGCAGAAAGCTTTGTTCCGCATAATCTGGCAGGTGAAGGCCCCAGAGGCGGCGCACCGGTAGAGATTGCCTGGCCGGAGAAACGCAACAGCAGCCCGCGCGACCTGCTTATCAGTTTGCGCGTTGGCTTTGCAGATTTTGCCACCGCTTTCACAGAAGTGATAGACTTCGTCCCTTACGAAGATTCTTTGAAACAATCGGCACGCGATCGCTACAAAGCTTACCGCGTGGCTGGTTTTAACCTGAATACGGCAACCTGGAAATAATGGAAAAGACATACAACCCACAAGATATCGAACAGCCGCTTTACGAGCACTGGGAAAAGCAGGGCTATTTCAAACCTAACGGCGATGAAAGCAAAGAGTCCTTCTGCATCATGATCCCGCCGCCGAACGTCACCGGCAGTTTGCATATGGGTCATGCTTTCCAGCAAACCATCATGGATACCATGATCCGCTACCAGCGCATGCAGGGTAAAAACACCCTGTGGCAGGCCGGTACCGATCACGCGGGTATCGCAACCCAGATGGTGGTTGAGCGTAAGATTGCCGCTGAAGAAGGTAAAACCCGCCACGACTACGGTCGCGAAGCGTTTATCGACAAAATCTGGCAGTGGAAAGCGGAATCCGGCGGCACCATCACCCGCCAGATGCGCCGTCTCGGCAACTCCGTTGACTGGGAGCGCGAGCGCTTCACTATGGACGAAGGTCTTTCCAATGCCGTGAAAGAAGTCTTCGTTCGCCTGTACAAAGAAGACCTGATTTATCGTGGCAAGCGCCTGGTGAACTGGGACCCGAAACTGCGCACCGCGATTTCCGACCTGGAAGTGGAAAACCGCGAGTCGAAAGGCTCAATGTGGCACATCCGCTATCCGCTGGCTGACGGCGCGAAAACCGCTGATGGTAAAGATTACCTGGTCGTCGCCACCACCCGTCCGGAAACCGTACTGGGCGATACCGGCGTGGCCGTCAACCCGGAAGATCCGCGTTATAAAGATCTGATTGGCAAATTTGTTGTTCTGCCGCTGGTTAACCGCCGCATTCCCATCGTCGGCGATGAACACGCTGATATGGAAAAAGGCACCGGCTGCGTGAAGATCACCCCGGCGCACGACTTTAACGACTACGAAGTCGGAAAACGTCACGGCCTGCCGATGATCAATATTCTGACCTTTGACGGCGACATCCGTGAAACCGCGGAAGTGTACGACACCAAAGGCGAAGAGTCCGACGTTTATTCCAATGAAATCCCGGCTGAGTTCCAGAAGCTGGAGCGCTTTGCCGCGCGTAAAGCGGTGGTTGCCGCCGTTGATGCGCTGGGCCTGCTGGAAGAAATTAAACCGCACGACCTGACCGTACCTTACGGCGACCGTGGCGGCGTGGTTATTGAACCGATGCTGACCGACCAGTGGTACGTCCGTGCCGACGTGCTGGCGAAACCGGCGGTTGAAGCGGTTGAAAACGGCGACATTCAGTTCGTACCGAAGCAGTACGAAAACATGTACTTCTCCTGGATGCGCGATATTCAGGACTGGTGTATTTCCCGTCAGCTGTGGTGGGGTCACCGTATCCCGGCATGGTATGACAACGACGGCAACGTCTACGTCGGCCGTACTGAAGACGAAGTGCGTCAGGAAAACAACCTCGGTGCCGACATTCAGCTTCGCCAGGACGAAGACGTACTCGATACCTGGTTCTCCTCCGCACTGTGGACCTTCTCTACCCTGGGCTGGCCGGAAAACACCGACGCGCTGCGTCAGTTCCACCCAACCAGCGTGATGGTTTCCGGTTTCGACATCATCTTCTTCTGGATTGCCCGCATGATCATGATGACCATGCACTTCATCAAAGATGAAAACGGCAAGCCGCAAGTGCCGTTTAAGACCGTCTACATGACCGGTCTGATCCGCGACGACGAAGGCCAGAAGATGTCCAAATCCAAGGGCAACGTCATTGACCCGCTGGATATGGTCGACGGAATCTCCCTGGCAGAACTGCTGGAGAAACGTACCGGCAACATGATGCAGCCGCAGCTGGCCGAGAAGATTGCCAAGCGTACCGAGAAGCAGTTCCCGGACGGCATCGAGCCGCACGGCACCGACGCACTGCGCTTCACCCTGGCGGCGCTGGCCTCTACCGGTCGCGACATCAACTGGGATATGAAGCGTCTGGAAGGTTATCGTAACTTCTGTAACAAGCTGTGGAACGCCAGCCGCTTCGTGCTGATGAACACCGAAGACCAGGATTGCGGCTTCAACGGCGGCGAAATGACCCTGTCGCTGGCGGATCGCTGGATCCTTGCTGAATTCAACCAGACCATCAAAGCGTACCGCGAAGCGCTGGACAACTTCCGCTTCGACATCGCCGCGGGCATTCTGTACGAATTCACCTGGAACCAGTTCTGCGACTGGTATCTGGAGCTGACCAAGCCGGTAATGAACGGCGGTTCCGAGTCTGAACTGCGCGGCACCCGCAATACGCTGGTCACCGTTCTGGAAGGTCTGCTGCGCCTGGCGCATCCGATCATCCCGTTCATCACCGAGACCATCTGGCAGCGCGTGAAGGTGATTTCCGGTATTACCGCCGACACCATCATGCTGCAACCGTTCCCGGAATATAACGCCGCACAGGTTGATGAAGCCGCGCTGGCTGATACCGAATGGCTGAAGCAGGCGATCGTTGCCGTACGTAACATCCGTGCGGAAATGAACATCGCCCCAGGTAAACCGCTCGAACTGTTGCTGCGCGGTTGCAGCGCTGATGCGATGCGCCGTGTGAACGATAACCGCAGCTTCCTGCTGAACCTGGCGCGTCTGGAAAGCATCACCGTACTGCCAGCCGATGACAAAGGTCCGGTCTCCGTGACCAAAATCATCGACGGCGCCGAGCTGCTGATCCCGATGGCTGGCCTCATCAATAAAGAAGATGAGCTGGCGCGTCTGGCGAAAGAAGTGGCGAAAATCGAAGGTGAGATTGCCCGTATCGAAGGCAAACTTTCCAACGAAGGTTTCGTTGCTCGCGCACCGGAAGCAGTTATCGCCAAAGAGCGTGAGAAGCTGGACGGTTATGCGGAAGCGAAAGCGAAACTGATTGAGCAGCAGGCGGTCATCGCCGCGCTGTAATAGCTGTTGACGTTATACACGTATTAAAGGCCGGAGCATGCTCCGGCCTTGTTGTATCAGATGAACGGGAAGTAGGTCATCACACCACGTGATACCCACATCGCCGGACCTGTTTCCAACGCCTCTGTATGGTCAGTCAGTTCCAGCGCATCCAAATCCCCTTGTACATGGGAGTTACTGGCCAGCCAACTGACCAGCCACATTTTCATCCACGGATAAGCTAGCCCAAACGTGATGCCTGAAATAAACAACACCAGAACAAAACGCCAGATCAGGCCATGTGCAGTGACGGAAGAATGAAAGCGGATTTTACCCTCGGCCAGCGCCAGGTTATTCATGAACAGATTACGTAGCGTGGTGTATAAATAGCTTCCAACCACAATAATTCCTGCGAAATAGAGAAAATAACTCGCCATTATTCTGCTCTGATTCTCCAGGATAAATTCGTCGTCGGCCACGCCTAACACAGCCAACATCACCATTTGCAGAAAAATAGGGGCAATTAGCCAGACAATCACAACAACAAATGGCAGCAGTACCAGCACGGCTTTAATACACCCCACTATGCTTGCTTTCATATTGACGTTAATAGTAAAGCGGTGAATACCAAAATTACCGCCATTACCCACTAACTGCATCCATTTTGCATAGGTAATACCGTAGGTGATACCCATGCCCACAATTCCCACCAACGCGATAAATGCTATTCTGATAAGCATTCCAGTACTGCCCTCAATCCAGTCGGTGGCAAGTATCAGAAGATAAATCACTCCCCAGTTCACCGCAGCAAGCACCACTGGCACAACCAGTAAAAAAAGCCATGCATGTAATTGTGAGCAGTCAAAACCAAACCGCACACCGTTAAGCGACGTCATCATCGCCTGATACTGCAGGCTTTTTATGGTCATTAATGGAAGGACAGCTACCAGTAAACCAATCAAAGTAAAACCAACGAGAGGGCTGCCGTTAGCAATAGAACTCATGCTGGCACCATAAACCACCATAATCGACAAGAAGCTTACGAATATCGCGCCACCTGTCGCCTTATAGGTAAAGGGTTGGCCATTGAGAGTCATATTCTCGTAAATATAACGCCGACATTTCACCATCGCCCACGGCGTATAAATACCCAGAGTAATACAACACAGCAAAAAATTGACAAGGCATATAATAAAGTACTGCCATCCCTTACCGATAAAAATAAATGTGTGCCGTTGATTTCCCCGACCACCAACAAAATCATTCATGAACAATATCCCTAATATAAATTCCATTAAGATAAAAAATAAAAACCAGTGTTTATTTACTGGTTCGTTTACAATACTATTTTTAATTAGCCAATGTATTTTAATTTTTTCTGATTCAGGAACGTCTTGCACCCGACAGAAGAGAGTGGTATTAAAT
>NZ_JAHLRC010000136.1:0-8941 GCF_018919545.1 Citrobacter sp. S46_ASV_140 | reverse complement strand
GAGGAGTTATAATGAAACGCGTATTAATTATAGGCGCTGGCCGCCTTGGTAAAGGCTTTGTGGGCGAAACATTTGACAATGCTGGCTGGGATATAACATTTCTGGATAAAGACCAAAGAGTTATTGATGAACTGAACCGTGAAAACAAATATACCGTTCAGGTTTTTCGTACTGATGACATCATTTTACACGAGATCACCAACTTTAATGCTTTTTTGACCGATGACAACTATTCTGTCATGAATGACTTTCTTGAGTCGTCTGTCATTATGTGTCCACTTTATCCAGAGGATTTTGCAGAATCCGCTCAGTATCTTGGCAAATGTTTTGAGCATCAATATCATATTGATCCAAACAAAAAAATGTCATTAATTTGCCTGACAAATAAAAATCATATTATTAAAGATATTGAAGGCTGGTACCGTGACGCAATCCCATCTGCTGAAGCGCGTCAATGGTTCGACACCCACGTAGCGATCCGCGATTCAATTGTCAGACGCTCCACCGATGCCAAAACGCACTACGCAACCCAGATAGACAGCACCGCCGTTGCCTCATTGATCATTCAAACTCCTCTTTATAACGACATCAGTGGTGTGGAATGGCTAGAGCCACGCGAACATCTGGAAATGCTCAAAGACATCAAAGTATTTACCATTAATGGCCCTCACGCTACTACCGCCTGGTATGGACATCTGAAAGGTTACAAAACCATTCCTGATGCCTCAGCCGATCCTCAGGTTTCAGATTTGGCCAATGCGGTACACGATGTCACAATTACTGCGGTAATGACCGAATACCCACAAATCACGCGTGAAGCATTAAAAGATCTGGAGTACTTACCTAAAGCTAAAAACGAACTCCCGGATTCGATTCATCGTGTCGCCTATGATCCTATTCGGAAATTGGCTTATCAGGATCGCTTAATGGGTGTAGTGCAACTTTGTCTTAAACACGACCTCGATTACACCCCCCTCACAAAAGCGATCGCTTGCGGCCTTGCTTATTATGCCGAAGACGATCAAGCCTCTGTCAAACTGCAACAGAAAATGCAACGAATGGGATTGCTGACTACCGCTGCCGAAATCATTGGCTTACCTAAAAATCACCCTGTGACGCTTAATGTTGCACAGCAATATTTAGCGCTGGATGCTGAAAATTTAATTCCAACGACACAGTGTTAATTATGATGCCTGATGCCAATTGCAATGCTCGTTTCATCATAAAAAATGAGCATGGTCTACATGCTCGTCCAGGAGCAAACCTGGTTGCGACATTAAAACCCTTTAAATGTGAAGTTAAGATCGCAAATCTTGCAAGAAGTGATAAATACGTAAATGCAAAGAGTCTAATGGCTCTCATGTCCCTGGGTATAAAAAAAGGCCATGAAGTCAATATCGTATTCCTGGGTGAAGATGCCCAAATTGCATTACAAAAACTTAGCGCCGAAATCGAAAATGGTTTAGGTGAATAAGCTAATATCATTGGCGCTTATTTTTAAATAAGCGCCAACATCCGAAGATTTGGGAGCATTATGATGACCACCACCCATGATCGAGTTAAGTGGAAAGGCTATTCAGGAGTCCCCGCGTAAATATCAAACCGATGCCCTTTCGTAACTACCGCGTTCGGCGTGGCGATATCCGCCAGCGGCGGTGCGTAATCCGGGCGCTTCACTACCACACGTTTAGTGGCTAGCTGACGCGCAGGCTCCAGCAGCCCATCCGCATCCAGGTCCGGTCCCACCAACGACTGAAACACCCGCATCTCTTTTTTTACCAGCGCGCTTTTCTGCTTATGCGGAAACATCGGGTCGAGGTACACCACCTGCGGACGCGGGGTGATATCGGTTAACGCCGTCAGGCTTGAGGCGTGGATCAGTTGTAAACGTTCCTGCAGCCACGGACCGATTTCCGGGTCAGCATACCCTCGCGCCAGGCCATCATCCAACAGAGCCGCCACGACCGGGTTACGTTCCAGCATTCGCACGCGGCAGCCTACTGAGGCCAGCACAAACGCATCGCGCCCCAGCCCTGCAGTCGCATCAACCACATCCGGCAGGTAATCGCCTTTAATGCCAACCGCCTTCGCCACCGCTTCGCCGCGACCACCGCCAAATTTGCGCCGATGGGCCATCGCACCGCCAACGAAATCCACGAAGATACCGCCGAGTTTGGGCTCATCACGTTTACGCAGTTCCAGATGTTCCGGTGTCATCACCAGCGCCATCAGGTTATCTTCATCGTGCGTAAGATTCCAGCGGGCGGCAAGAACAGATAAGGCGCCGTCTCCGGCGCCTGTTTCATCTACTAAGCAGATTTTCACGTGAATAATCAGCCTTTAATCCCGTAATGCTCCAGCATTGCATCCAGTTGCGGCTCACGGCCACGGAAGCGCTTGAACAGTTCCATCGGCTCTTCAGAACCACCACGGGTGAGAATGTTATCGAGGAACGATTGTCCGGTTTGACGGTTGAAAATCCCTTCATCTTCAAAGCGAGAGAATGCATCCGCCGCCAGCACGTCGGCCCACAGGTAGCTGTAGTAACCCGCCGCATAGCCACCAGCAAAAATGTGGCTGAAGGCATGCGGGAAGCGGCCCCACGTTGGTCCCGGCACCACGGCGACCTGCTTTTTAATTTCCGCCAGCGTTTCGAGGATTTTCGCCCCTTGCTGTGGGTTAAACTCCGCATGCAGACGGAAATCAAACAGGCCAAACTCCAGTTGACGCAGAATAAACAGCGCCGCCTGGTAATTTTTCGCCGCCAGCATTTTATCCAGCAACTCCTTGGGCAGCGGCTCACCGGTCTCAAAGTGACCAGAGATAAATGCCAGCGCTTCGGGCTCCCAGCACCAGTTTTCCATAAACTGGCTCGGCAGTTCGACCGCATCCCACGGCACGCCGTTGATACCTGAAACACCGGCGGTTTCGATACGGGTCAGCATATGGTGCAGACCGTGGCCGAACTCGTGGAACAGGGTGATCACTTCATCGTGGGTAAACAGCGCGGGTTTGCCGTTCACCGGGCGGTTAAAGTTACAGGTCAGGTAGGCAACAGGCTTTTGCAGCGTACCGTCGGCTTTACGCATCTGGCCGACGCAGTCGTCCATCCACGCCCCGCCACGTTTATGTTCACGGGCATACAGGTCAAGATAGAAACTGCCGCGCAGTTCGTTGTTTTCGTCATACAGTTCGAAGAAACGTACTTCCGGGTGCCAGACGTCAACATCAGTGCGCTCTTTAGCGGTAATGCCGTAAATACGTTTAACCACTTCAAACAGGCCGTTAACGGCTTTGTTTTCCGGGAAGTATGGACGCAACTGCTCGTCGCTGATGCTATAGAGGTGCTGTTTTTGTTTCTCGCTGTAGTAAGCGATATCCCACGGCTGCAGCTCATCGACACCAAATTCCGCTTTCGCGAAGGCGCGCAGTTGAGCCAGCTCTTTCTCGCCCTGAGGACGGGCACGTTTCGCCAGGTCGGTAAGGAAGTCGAGTACCTGCTGCGGGTTTTCCGCCATTTTGGTGGACAGAGATTTAAAAGCGTAGCTTTCAAAGCCCAGCAGCTGTGCCAGCTCGTGGCGCAGCGCGAGGATCTCTTCCATTATCGGGCTGTTGTCCCATTTACCAGCGTTTGGCCCCTGGTCAGACGCGCGAGTGGAGTAAGCGCGATACATCTCCTCACGCAGCCCCTGGTTATCACAGTAGGTCATCACCGGCAGGTAGCTTGGGATATCCAGCGTTAACAGGTAGCCTTCCTGCTGTTTAGCATCAGCCTGGGCTTTTGCAGCCGCCAGCGCGCTTTCCGGCATGCCGGAGAGTTCCGCTTCATCAGTCACCAGCTTAGTCCAGCCCATCGTGGCATCGAGGACGTTATTGCTGTAGAGATTGCCCAGCTCAGACAGGCGGGTGGCAATCTCACCATAGCGCAGCTGTTTTTCCTTCGGCAGACCAATACCAGAAAGCTCAAAATCGCGCAGCGCGTTATCGACCGCTTTTTTCTGTGCAGTGTTCAGGGTGGCGTAATGATCGCCGTCACGCAGGTCGCGGTACGCTTTGTACAGACCTTCATGTTGTCCAACCCAGGTGCTGTATTCAGACAGCAGCGGCAGCGTTTGTTCGTAGGCTTCGCGCAATTCCGGGCTGTTTTTCACCGAGTTCAGGTGGCTAACCGGAGAGAAAATACGCCCCAGCACATCGTCAACTTCCGCCAACGGCTGGCAAAGATTTTCCCAGGTGTACGGCGCGCCCTGCGCAACCACTCGCTCAACGTTTTCGCGGCAATCGTTCAGCGCCTTAGTCACGGCAGGCACGACGTGCTCAGGCTGAATTTTAGAAAATGGCGGCAGTTCGAAGGGGGTCAGCAATGGATTGGTCATTAGCGCGGTCCTGTTGAAAAGAGTGAATGAAGCGCGTATCCGGCGCTGTGCATATTAATTTGTACAATGGGGTTAAGTGTAGAGGATTTCAATGCCAGGCGTTGCGCTTTCGCGGCAGTGACGACTTTTCTGTATACTGTGGCGATACGCTTTATTTTCGCCCGATATTGCGCTGTTTTCGGGCCTACGTTTATAACCTGGAACACGTTTACCCATGCTGAGTTATCGCCACAGTTATCACGCTGGCAACCACGCCGACGTCCTTAAACACACCGTCCAGAGCCTGATCATCGAATCGCTTAAAGAGAAAGAAAAACCGTTTCTCTATCTGGATACCCATGCTGGCGCAGGCCGTTATCAGCTGAGCAGTGAGCATGCCGAACGTACCGGTGAATATCTGGAAGGGATCGCCCGTATCTGGCAGCAGGACGATTTGCCTGCCGAACTGGAACCCTACATTGGCGTGGTGAAGCACTTCAACCGTAGCGGCCAGTTGCGCTACTACCCCGGCTCTCCATTAATTGCTCGCCAGCTGCTGCGAGAACAGGATAGCCTGCAATTAACGGAACTGCACCCGAGCGACTTTCCTTTGCTGCGCGGCGAATTCCAGAAAGATGAGCGCGCACGCGTGGCCAAAGCCGATGGTTATCAGCAGCTAAAAGCAAAATTACCGCCGGTTTCCCGTCGCGGGCTGATCCTTATCGATCCCCCCTACGAAATCAAAAGCGACTACCAGGCGGTGGTGACCGGTATTAACGAAGGCTATAAGCGTTTCGCAACCGGCACCTATGCGCTGTGGTATCCGGTAGTTCTGCGCCAGCAAATCAAACGCATGATCCACGACCTGGAAGACACCGGTATCCGCAAAATTCTGCAGATTGAGCTGGCGGTGCGTCCGGACAGCGATCAGCGCGGCATGACGGCGTCCGGCATGATTGTAATAAACCCGCCGTGGAAGCTGGAGCAGCAGATGAACAGTGTCCTGCCGTGGTTGCACAGCAAACTGGTTCCGGCAGGAACCGGTCATACGTCGGTAAGCTGGATCGTGCCGGAGTAATCGCAGTCATCGGTGGAACCTTTTAATTTCAGGTATACAATCGCGAATATTTTGGCGGATGGCGTAACGCTTCCCCGCCCTACAATGAACATGAAGGAGCGGTCATGACCAAGCACTATGATTACATCGCTATTGGCGGCGGCAGCGGCGGTATTGCCTCCATTAACCGTGCAGCAATGTACGGCCAGAAATGCGCGCTGATTGAAGCCAAAGAGCTAGGCGGCACCTGCGTTAACGTTGGCTGCGTACCGAAAAAAGTGATGTGGCATGCCGCACAGGTCCGCGAAGCAATCCACATGTACGGGCCGGATTACGGTTTCGACACCACCATCAATAAGTTCGATTGGGATAAACTGATCGCCACGCGTACCGCTTATATTGATCGCATTCATACCTCGTACGACAACGTGCTGGGCAAAAATAATGTCGATGTGATTAAAGGCTTTGCCCGCTTTGTGGATGCCAAAACCATTGAAGTGAACGGTGAAACCATTACTGCCGATCATATTTTGATTGCTACCGGTGGTCGCCCGAGCCATCCAAGCATTCCGGGTGTGGAATACGGTATCGACTCCGACGGTTTCTTTGAGCTGCCCGCGCTGCCAAAACGCGTGGCCGTTGTTGGCGCAGGCTACATCGCCGTTGAACTGGCGGGCGTAATTAACGGTCTGGGTGCACAAACGCATCTGTTCGTGCGTAAACACGCGCCGCTGCGCAGCTTCGACCCAATGATCGTCGACACGCTGGTTGAGGTGATGAACGCCGAAGGCCCGACTCTGCATACTCACGCGATACCAAAAGCGGTCGTTAAAAACGCTGATGGCAGCCTGACCCTGCAACTGGAAGATGGTCGTAGCGAAACGGTAGATTGCCTGATTTGGGCGATCGGTCGTGAACCTGCCACCGACAACTTCAACCTGGCGGTTACTGGCGTGAAAACCAACGAAAAAGGCTACATCGTCGTTGATAAATTCCAGAACACCAGCGTGCCGGGTATTTATGCCGTCGGCGATAACACCGGGGCCGTTGAGCTGACGCCGGTTGCCGTTGCCGCGGGCCGCCGTCTGTCCGAGCGTCTGTTTAACAACAAGCCGGACGAGCATCTGGACTACAGCAACATCCCGACCGTGGTCTTCAGCCATCCGCCTATTGGTACCGTGGGCCTGACCGAGCAGCAGGCTCGCGAACAGCACGGCGATGATCAGGTGAAAGTGTATAAATCATCGTTTACCGCGATGTATACCGCTGTCACCACCCACCGTCAGCCGTGCCGCATGAAGCTGGTTTGCGTCGGTCCGGAAGAGAAGATTGTCGGAATTCATGGCATTGGTTTTGGGATGGATGAAATGCTGCAAGGCTTCGCGGTCGCTCTGAAAATGGGCGCAACCAAGAAAGACTTTGATAACACCGTTGCCATTCACCCAACGGCATCTGAAGAGTTCGTGACCATGCGTTAATCGCGCTTCAGGAATGTTAAAGGGCAAAGAGGGGTTAGCTCTTTGCCCTTAGTTACGTTTCCGCTATCAGTTCAGCAGTTGCAGCAGATAGCGGATCAGCTCCAGCAACGCGATTAACGCTCCCAGAACGATGATTGCTTTATCAATCACCCGTTTTCTCCATCAGATGGAGTGAGAATGCATCCGCTTACTCATCCATTGCCTGTCACGGCGCATGTCCCAGTGTTAGATGATGGAACTCTCACTCCGGCCAGAGCATCGGCCAACGGCACCACCCGTACAGCCGATCAGGACTTAGAAAGCGTTTAGCGCGCGTCCGGAATGAAAATGCTTCAGAACTAACTGGATAAGTATACAGTTGTTTTAATCAAAACAACCAGCGTATTCTTGCAATACTACCGGTAAGGTAATACGATTGAAGCGTTAGATGATGGAACTCTCACTTCGGCCAGAACCACCAACTCGGGCTGAAGCGTAAAAAAACCGACGTGAAGTCGGTTTTTTTACGTCCGAATCTGGACCACAGAGAAATTATTTACCCTGCATATACGGTGTATATACCCCATTAAGGCTTTCGAGGAATGCCACGATATCGTCGATATCTTCCTGCGGCAGTTCTTTACCCACTTGATAACGCAGCATCAGTTTTACCGCACCGTCGAGCGTAGGCACATCACCGCGATGGAAATAAGGCGCAGTCAGCGCAACGTTACGCAATCCAGGGACTTTCTGACGCAGCTTGTCACGTAATTCATTGGTGACGTTCATGCGGCCAATATCTGCAGCAGTGACCTCGCCGAAATTAAAGTCCTTTTTCAGCCCCAATGGCTCAAATGAACGTCCGCCTAAAATAATACCGCCATGACAGGTCGCGCACTTATTATCTTTAAACAACTGATAGCCATGTTTTTGCTGAGCGGTTAAGGCCGCTTCATCACCACGCAGCCATTTATCAAACGGCGAATTTGGCGTAATCAGCGTTTTCTCAAACTCAGCAATCGCATCGGTAATATTATCCCCACTGAATCCCTGCGGATAAACGGCAATGAACTCTTGCTTAAGTTGCGGATCCTTGTCCAGTTTCTGGATAATTTCATCCCAGGATTTAGACGCCATTTCGATAGGGTTCAACGGTGGGCCACCGGCCTGCGCCTGCAGTGTTGGCGCACGGCCATCCCAGAATTGCTCAACGTTAAAGACCGAGTTAAATACCGTTGGCGCATTGATAGGGCCAACCGCGCCGCCTACACCGATTGACGTTTTCCGGCCATCCACGCCGCCCGCATTCAGGGCGTGACAGTGCGCACAAGAAATCGTGCTGTCGCCGGAAATACGCGGGTCATGGTAAAGCGTAAAACCAAGCGCTACTTTGCGGGCATCGGTCGGGATGCTTTCCGGTATCGGCTGTACAGGTTCATTACGATGCTGCGTGGCAGTATCGTTACTGGCGTAGTACTGCTCACGCTGTTTCGCAATCCAGCCCAGGATCTCTGCTCGCTCCGTATCGCTTACTTTGCCAGCCCAGTGCAGTGCGGTATAACGCGTCGGCGGCATGGTCTCGTACTGCATCACCCACTCAATTTTATTCAGATCGCTTTGCGAAACGGGTTTATCCGCGACCAGCGCCGCACGAACGGCCTCCAGATTGAATGATTTGTATCCCAGTTGAATATCGTAATTCATCAACTGCTTAGCGACGGGAAAAGAAGAATAGAAAGGTAATTCAGCCGAAGGAGTGTGACAATAATCGCATCCTTTTTCACGTAAGAACCCTAGTACTTTATTATTTTCTTCCAGCGTAGAGGCCTGAACATCAGCCTGTTTACTCCGTTGATTATCGTGATACCACACATAACCGGATAATCCAAAATAACAAACCGCGACGCCAGCCATGGCAATCACGGTAAGACGGGTAATGATTTTCATTATTTTACCCTCACCGTTGTGAGTTATTGTGACCCAGAAAATTAGAATAATTAATAGACAGTCTTTGTCAGACCTGACCATCATAGGAAATGAGGGGATTACTATTTTGATAAGTATCAAGCAAT
>NZ_JAHLRC010000135.1:0-8951 GCF_018919545.1 Citrobacter sp. S46_ASV_140 | reverse complement strand
GTACAGGCTGGAGCCTAATAACCAGACCGGGATCTGCTCGCCGTAGCCGGGAACCGGGCGTACATGGGGATTAGGATCGCGGGCGTCGAACCAGTCCACCAGTTCAGCTACGTCGCGCGGGAAGTTATCGATATCACCACTCATATGGCGGCGCAACGCGCGCATGGTCGGTTGGTCGCTACCCGGCGCGCGGCCAAGCCCGAGATCGATTCGTCCCGGATACAGCGTATTCAGGGTACCGAACTGCTCGGCGATCACCAGCGGCGAATGGTTGGGCAGCATAACGCCGCCAGAACCAAGATGCAGCGTGGTGGTATTGGCAGCCAGATAGCCAATCAGCACAGAGGTCGCCGCGCTGGCGATGCCGGTCATGTTGTGATGTTCTGCCAGCCAGTAGCGGTGGTAGCCGCGCTTTTCGGCCAGTCGAGCGAGATCAAGCGAGTGTGTGAAGGCCTCTTTTGCCGAAGATCCTTCAGGGATCGGCGCCAGATCCAGCACCGAGAACGGAATAGTTTTGTCAGTCATAACGGCTCACTTTGTTACCGGTTAATCTTTTAATACTGCATTAAAGATTAGCGAATGTTGTTAACAAAGTGAGCTATTAATCACGGCTGTAGTTCAAGACCTGCCAGTCGCTTCCAGTAGCCGTTGCAGTCGCTGTGGGCAGCAAGCGGTAATGGGGCAGTGCCATTTTCATTGGCGCGGAAGGCATCGAGCATAGCGAACGTGTCGCTGCCTGAAGGGGACAGACGCACAATATCAACCAGACCCTGCATCGATGTCAGCTCGTTGCCGAGGTTGTAAACATAGCCGCTCATAGTCTGGATGCCGTTGAGGACAAAGACCTGCTGATTCTCCTGCGACAGCACATCGCGCCCATTCGGGTATTTGATGCAGCAGGTTTCACACTCGTCTTTTGGACGGTCTTCAGAGCGTGCGGTAAAGCAGCGGGCAGAGTACGCCAGCGGCAGATGCCCGTAGCTCAGTACCTCTACTTCAAACTGATTGCGAATACCCAGCTCTTCACACTGGTTGAGCAGATTGACCAGCCAGTCACGGGACAGTTCTACCGGCATACACCAGCGCACCATGCCCTGCCTGAGCAGCAAACGCAGGGTTACCGCGTTGTAGCAGTTGAGCGCATGCCCGGCGACAAACGGCAGCTTACGCTCGGCGCACATGTTTACCACGCCGAGATCGCTGGCTTCCAGCAGGAAGTCGCCGTTTTCGACATAGCGCTTCAGTTCTCCCAGCTCAGAGGAGGCCTGCACCAGCGCCAGCGTTGACAGCACCACCTGTTTACCGCTGCCAGCGAGCGATTTCGCCATATCGATCCAGTCGCCTACTTTGGTAGCGCGGCGTTTACTGCACACCGCTTCGCCAAGATAGATAACGTCGGCCTGGCTGGTGGCGGCCTGCTGATAAAAATCTTCCAGCGTTTCTTTCGGCCAGTACCACAGCACCGGCCCTAAGGAATATTTCATTGCTTCTCTCACTGCCATTTACGGTGATACGCGCCAAGCGTGGTCTGCGTGCCTTCGGACATTGAACCGAGCGTTTCCATCCACGCGGCCTGTGGGGCGTAGTTTTGCGGGTCGGCCATACAGCGGTCGATCGCCTGGCGCCACACTTTCGCCACCTGGCTGACGTAGGCCGGGCTACGCTGACGCCCTTCGATTTTCACCGAGGCAATATTGGCCGCCAGCAGTTCTGGCAGCAGCTCCAGCGTATTCAGGCTGGTGGGTTCTTCCAGCGCATGATAGCGCTCGCCATCAACCAGATAGCGGCCTTTACACAGCGTCGGATAACCGGCGTTTTCTCCGTCCTGATAACGGTCGATCAGCACTTCATTAAGACGGGATTCCAGCCCTTGTTGGGTCTGCTGCCAGCGAACAAAACGGGCAGGAGAGCAGGCGCCAACCGTATTAGGAGACTCGCCCGTCAGATAGGATGAAAGATAGCAGCGACCTTCCGCCATAATGCACAGACTGCCAAAGGCGAACACTTCCAGGGGAACTGGCGTGACGCGAGCGAGCTGCTTCACCTGGTGAATAGACAGTACGCGCGGCAGTACCACGCGGGCGACATCAAAGTTGCGATGATAGAAATTAATCGCCTCTTCATTGGTTGCAGATGCCTGAACAGAGACATGACGCTCAATATGCGGGTAGCGCTCTGCGGCATACTCAAGCATGGCGAGGTCGGCGAGGATCAGCGCATCCGCACCCAGTTGCGCCGCCATATCTACGGCACGTTGCCAGCGCGCGTAACCATCCGGATGCGCAAAGGTGTTAATCGCGATGTGCAGCTTACGGCGGTGCTGATGGACAAAACTCACCGCTTCCTGCAATTTTTTCTCGGTAAAATTAAGGCCGGCGAAATGACGGGCGTTGGTATCATCTTTCAGCCCGATGTAGACCGCATCAGCGCCGTTCTCGATGGCCGCCTTAAGCGCCGGGAGGTTTCCGGCAGGGCAGAGCAGCTCCATAATTTATCCTGAACGTTGCGCCGTAAAGGGCGCAGAAATGTTAACGAAGAGGGATTTTAGTTAACCTTGCTGAGACAATTTTTGATTTGAGGCAGTTAAAGTCGTATTGGTGATACCAATAAGAGGTAACAATTTCGTAGCGAATTGTTGATTTATGCCGCTATGTCGTTTATTTGATATGGCAAAATAGCAGGATAATTGAAACAGGGAGTAAAGCTCGTGTTGGATAAACTGCGTTCACGCTTAGTACATTTTGGTCCTTCTCTGATGAGTGTACCGGTTAAACTGACGCCCTTTGCGCTGAAGCGCCAGGTTCTGGAGCAGGTCCTGAGCTGGCAGTTTAGTCAGGCGCTGGCCGATGGGGAGCTGGAGTTTCTCGACGGTCGCTGGCTGAGCATTCATGTGCGTGACATTGGCCTTAAATGGTATACCTCTGTTGAGAACGATAAACTTATCGTCAGCCAGAATGCAGAGGCGGATGTGAGTTTTAGCGCGGATGCCAGCGATCTCCTGATGATCGCGGCGCGTAAGCAGGATCCGGATACGCTGTTCTTCCAGCGTCGCCTGGTGATTGAAGGTGATACAGAATTAGGGCTGTATGTTAAAAATCTGATGGACGCCATCGAACTGGATCAGATGCCTAAAGCGTTGCGCGTCATGCTGATGCAGTTGGCGGATTTTGTTGAGGCGGGAATGAAAACGTCGCCAGAAACCAAACAGACTTCGGTAGGTGAGCCATGCTGATTCGAGTTGAAATTCCCATTGATGCCCCAGGTATTGATGCATTGCTGCGTCGTTCATTTGAGAGCGATGCGGAAGCGAAATTAGTGCACGACCTGCGTGAAGACGGTTTCATAACGCTGGGTCTGGTTGCTACCGATGACGAAGGTCAGGTAGTGGGTTACGTCGCGTTCAGCCCTGTCGATGTCCAGGGCGAAGACCTGCAATGGGTCGGCATGGCGCCGCTCGCGGTGGATGAAAAATACCGTGGACAGGGCCTGGCGCGTCAGCTGGTCTATGAAGGACTCGATTCCCTGAACGAGTTTGGTTACGCCGCGGTGGTTACGCTGGGCGATCCGGCGCTGTACAGCCGCTTTGGTTTTGAGCTGGCTGCCCATCATGACCTGCGTTGCCGCTGGCCGGGTACCGAAAGCGCGTTCCAGGTTCATCGCCTGGCGGACGATGCGCTGGAGGGTGTGACGGGCCTTGTGGAATACCACGACTACTTCAATCGTTTTTAAGCGCCGGGGGTTTGCAGGCTGCTCAGTAGTGCCTCAAGCCCTTCGCCTTCAACAAGGCGCTCTTTCTGCCGCTTTGTAAGCTGTTTGACGCGATATTCTAAGCGCAGGGCCAGCGAACGGTCGCCGACCTGAGCCGCAAATGCCAACGTGAGTTCTCCCTTTCCGCGCAGCGCCTTCGCGCCTTTCCCACTTTGATGCTGCTTATAGCGGCGCTGCACATCGGTGGTTATTCCGGTGTATAAGGCGTTGTCCGCAGTACGGATCAGGTACAGATACCAGGGTGTCATTGTCACCATCGACGTGATAATTTTCAGGCCTACAGTATAAAAGAGAACAGAAATGGAAACACTGACTGCGGTGACCCGCTGGCTGGCAAAGCAGCACGTCGTGACCTGGTGTGTACATCATGACGGTGAATTATGGTGCGCCAATGCGTTTTACCTGTTTGATGCGCAGAAGATGGTGTTCTATGTGCTGACCGAAGAAAAAACGCGGCATGCGCAGATGTCCGGGCCGCGCGCGGCGATTGCCGGCACGGTAAATGGTCAGCCCAAAACGGTCGCCCTGATTCGTGGCGTACAGTTTAAAGGGGAAATCCGGCGTCTTGAAGGGCAGGAGAGTGAAGCCGCGCGTAACGCCTACAACCGCCGTTTCCCGGTCGCCAGAATGCTGCCTGCGCCCGTATGGGAGATTCGACTGGATGAAGTCAAATTCACGGACAACACGCTGGGCTTTGGTAAAAAAATGCACTGGCAACGTGATCTATAGTTAATAGAGTGATTAAAGAGTCAGGGGAAGATTAGCGATGAGTCAGGTGTTAATAACAGGCGCAACGGGGCTGGTAGGCGGAAATTTGCTGCGTATGCTGCTCAATGAACCCCGGGTCAATGCCATCACGGCACCGACGCGTCGACCGCTGGCTGATACGGCTGGCGTCTATAATCCCTATGATCCGCAGCTAACCGATGCGCTGGCGCAGGTCACCGAACCGGTAGATATTGTCTTTTGTTGTCTGGGAACCACCCGGCGAGAAGCGGGTAGCAAAGAAGCGTTTATCCATGCTGACTATACGCTGGTGGTGGACACGGCCCTGACGGGGCGTCGGTTGGGCGCTCAGCATATGTTGGTGGTCAGTTCGATGGGGGCCAATGCCAATTCACCGTTTTTTTATAACCGGGTGAAAGGGGAAATGGAGCAGGCGCTGATCGCGCAAAATTGGCCGCGGCTGACGATTGTTCGGCCTTCAATGTTACTCGGAGAGCGGGATAAACAGCGGGCGAATGAGAGGTTTTTAGCGCCGTTATTTCGGCTGCTGCCGGGGAACTGGAAGTCGATTGAGGCGCGTGATGTAGCCCGGGCTATGCTGGCGGAGGCACTGGCGCCTGGACATGAAGGCGTTTCGATCCTGACCTCTTCCGAACTGCGCGAAAGAGCCAAATAAAATGCCGGAGAGGACGCTCTGGCGTCGCCATCCGGCATTTGTAGCAGTCTTACTTAATAAACGTAAAAGCCGTAGTGACGCGTTTCACGCCGCTTACCCGGCTGGCGATGTCTGCCGCAGCCTTCGCTTCACGTTCAGTTACCAGACCCAACAGGAACACTTCCCCGTTTTCGGTGGTGACTTTCACGTTAGAGGATTTCACCTGATCGCTGGTCAGCAACTGGGAACGTACTTTAGTGGTTATCCAGGTATCGTTAGACGCATCGCCCAGGCCGATTGGCTGACCCTGACGGATCTCGTTAAAGACCTCAGTAGTACCTTCTACGCCCATCGCAATCTGTTTTGCTCGCGCAGACAGTTCGCTATTTGGCGACTGACCGACCAGCAGCACTTTACCCTGATACGCGCTCACGTTGATACGCGCCTCTTTCTTGATCTGGGCATCTTTCGACAACGCGGTATTGACGCGTAATTCCAGGGTTCCGTCATCTACCTGGGTGCCTACACTGCGAGGATCCGTCGCGGCTTTGGTGCCGACAGCAGCAGTTCCGACAACGGCGGCAGCGACACAGCCTTGCAGCAGCAGGGCAGCGATAATCACAGCAAGCGGCGAAAATGCCTTCATGTGTACTCCTTAATCATCCTGGTGAGGGAAAAGCGTGTTATCGATGAGATCGCAAAGGCAGTTGACCGTCAGCATATGCATTTCCTGAACGCGGGCGCTGTGGTGTGAAGGGATACGGATTTCAACATCCTGCGGCCCCAGTAACCCGGCCAGCTCCCCTCCGTCATACCCGGTCAGTGCGACAATTGTCATGTCGCGTGTCACGGCGGCTTCAACGGCTTTTACGATATCGCGGCTATTACCACGCGTAGAGATTGCCAGCAGAACATCCCCTGCATGTCCCAGCGCACGGACTTGTTTTGCATAAACTTCATCGTGCAGGCGATCGTTGGCAATCGCAGTTAAGACCACATTATCAGTATTTAGTGCAATCGCAGGTAAACTTGGGCGCTCTGTTTCAAAACGATTGATCATGCTGGCAGCAAAATGCTGTGCGTTGGCAGCGGACGTCCCATTACCACAACAGAGAATTTTGTTGCCATTGAGCAGGGACTGAACCAGCGTCATGGCTGCACGGGAGATCGCATCCGGAAGTGCTTCAGCCGCAGCTATCTGAGTTTGAATGCTTTCTGTAAAGCAGACTTTAATTCTATCTAACACGCTAATCCTTAAGAACCAGGCTCTGAATCTTCAACTATGAGCGGTCGTTGAACGCGTCCTTAAACCACTCAACATCATTTCCGGTGAAGGCTAACACATCGAACCGGCAATCCACAGTATCAAAACTTCCATTGTGGCGCGCAAGCCACAAGCGGGCAGTCTGTAATAATTTGTGTTGTTTGCTCCGGGTCACACTCGCCGCTGCACCGCCAAACTGGGCTGAGCGCCGATAGCGAACCTCAACAAATACGGTGGTGTTGCCTTCACGCATTATCAGGTCGATTTCGCCGCCACGCTCATGCACGTTGGCGGCGATAAAATGCAGTCCCCTGCTCTGCAGCCAGTCACGCGCGGTGGATTCCCACGCGTCACCGGTCTGTTTACTCGTTAACTGGCGGGGACGACTTGTCCTTGCTGGTATTTGAGCCATGATAACTTCCTGTTAATCACACAATCCTGCGTTGCGGTTAAGGCTCCGGTGTTGCCGTTAATTTCGAAACCCTGCACCTGACGCATTTGCGAGAAGTGGTTGGCAAGCGACCAGGCATCGACGCCCATCGCGTACATACGTGCCAGCGAGTAGTCGTTACGAACCGCGCCCAGCGCCTGCTGCATGAGAGGGGCGTTAGCGCCTGCCAGCATCGGAATTTCGCTGTACTGCAAGCCTTCCATCTCCAGACGGAAATCCGGGCCGGCAGTTCCCTGCGCGCTACGGGAGCTGGCGTACAGCGTGGCACCGCTCTGGCTACCGTTGCGCATGGCGATCATCGGCTTTATAAATGCAATTTCTTCCGGCGTTGCCAGAATATATACGGCATCAACACGACCGCTGCCGCCGGTGATTTGCGCATCGGTAGGTGCTGCCGGAATGGTCAGACCGCCAATCGTCACGCCAGGCTGCGCGGGTACAGAAGAGGCCACCGGGCTGCCCGTCAGGGAAATCCCCGAGCCGCCGTTGACGCCCATTTTCAGCTCAGCGGTGGAGCCGAACTTCTGCTGCAGCACCACGCCGCCACCCAGTTTTTGCCACTCCTGTGCAAAGGCGTTGGCAACGCGATCGCCTAACGAACTCCGCGGGATCAACAACAGCGGCGTCTGCTTTCCTTGATCGCGAATGTGGCGTGCTGCGTCGCGCGCTTCATCTTCTGGCGACAGAGCGAAGTAGCAGACGTTCGGCAGGTTTTTCACCGACTCCGGCTGATTAAGCGCCAGGACGTTTAATGGCGTGTTGCTTTTCATCAGCTCTTCAACATTGTTCTTCAACAGTGGGCCAACCACGATGCTGGCGCCATCCTGCTGAACCTGAGTCAGGATCTGATTCAGCGGCTGTGATGACGTGTCGTAGATTTTCAGCTCCGCGGACGGATTCGCTGGTGCGCTGGCGGTTGTTGGCTGCGCAGGCGCTGTTGGTTGTGGAGCTGTAGCTTCTGGCTGTGCTGGCGTCTCGTTGGTCAGATCGCTTACTGACGCCTGAGCCGGGCTGGCAACACCGTCAGTCGTTTGCGGCTGTTCCGTGGTCGTCGCAGCCGCTGTATCCGCAGCAGGCGCGGCAACAGCAGGGTCCGCTACGGGTTGAGTACCCATATTTTTCGCAGCTTCAAAGCCTTGCTGAATAGTACGGCCAAACACCGCAGCCTGACCGTTCAGCGGCAGCAGCAGAGCAATTTTGCTGGTGGAAGCGGGTTTAAAGCTCTGCACGTTAACCAACTGCGTTGGCAACAGTTTTGCCCCCGGGTTTTGTGGATAACGTTTCTGCCAGTCAGCAATACCGGCTTTCATCATGTCTGGATCGTTACGGTTATCGAACCAGACGCGCTGGAGATCTAACCAGCCTTGCAGCACGTTTTCATCCGCATTGATGACCAGCGTCTGCGCTTGCTCCTGGGTCATGGATGACAGCGCCTGCCAGGTGGCATCCATGTTTTTCTGCTTAGCGTTCGCGGCCAGCAGCGGTTCCTGGGCGATCAGGGCGCGCAGTAAAGTCAGCGATGGACGACCCTGGTTGACGTCGATTTGCGCCTGCCAGTATCTCGCCTGCTGGTTTTGATCAAAATCGGCGGGGGTTAGCTTATCCAGCAGGGCCTGTGCGCCAGCGACATCTTTCTGCGCGAGCTTAATTTCGACAGCCAGCAGTGACTGCTCACGACGCTGGGTATCGCTTAGCTTCTGTGGTAGCTGGTTGAACAGCTCGAAAGCCTGCTGGCTCTTGCCTTCTTTCAGCAGTGCACGAATGGCGAGTAATTGCCAGTTGGTCTTGCTATTATCTGAGCTTTGCTGCATTTGTTGCAGATAAAAGCCGGAATCAGCCTGCGCAGTGCCCTGCATATGGGCTGCACTCTGGTCTGGTGCCTGGGTGCCACAGCCTGCAAAAATCAGTGCAGCCAGAATGACTGGTAGCGCGCGTGCGGCTTTCAAACGAGAAAATGTTGAGGGTACCATACTGTATCCAGTGATATTTTTTTACTCAATGCTCAATATTAAATCGGCAATACGGACGACACAATGAAACAACACGAATCGGCGGATAATTCTCAAGGCCAACTCTTTATTGTACCT
>NZ_JAHLRC010000134.1:0-9132 GCF_018919545.1 Citrobacter sp. S46_ASV_140 | reverse complement strand
GTGGGTAGTCAGTTACTGGCCTGGGCCGAAGCCACCGCGCGCGAAGCGGGCGCAGAAATAACCGAGCTTTCTACCAGTACCCAACGCCTTGACGCGCACCGCTTTTACCAGCGCGAAGGCTATACCATGAGCCATTTTCGCTTCACCAAACCGTTGTAGGGGGAGCCATGAGTCTGACCATTACGCTGACGGGAACCGGCGGCGCGCAACTGGTGCCAGCATTTGGCTGTGACTGTGCGGCCTGCCAACGAGCACGCTTACAGGCGCAATACCGTCGACGCCCTTGTAGCGGGGTGGTCAAATTTAACAATGCGGTGACGCTGCTGGACGCGGGGATCCCGCATCTGATGGACGACTGGCCAGCAGGCAGCTTCCAGCAGTTTCTGCTCACCCACTACCATATGGATCACGTGCAGGGGCTGTTTCCGCTGCGCTGGGGCGTGGGGGCGACTATCCCGGTGTACGGTCCGCCGGATGAACAGGGATGCGACGATCTGTTTAAGCACCCTGGCATCCTCGATTTTAGCCATACCGTCGCGCCATTCGTGGTGTTTAACCTGCAAGGGTTGCAGGTGACGCCACTCCCGCTCAACCATTCAAAGCTGACGTTTGGCTATCTGCTGGAGACCGCGCACAGCCGCGTGGCGTGGCTCTCCGATACCGCCGGACTTCCCGACAAGACGCTGAAGTTTCTCCACAATAACCAGCCTCAGGTGATTATCATCGACTGTAGCCACGCCCCGCGCGCCGAGCCGCCGCGCAATCACAGCGATGTAAATACCGTTATCGCCTTGAACGAGGTTATCCGCTGCCCACGGGTGATCCTGACGCATATCAGTCATCAGTTTGATTTGTGGATGATGGAGAATCCGCTACCGACAGGGCTCGAAGCCGGGTATGACGGAATGGAAATTGTGCTGAGGTAGGTTTACATCGCACTTAAAGGCTTGTTAACAGGTCTCTGCCCTCTATAACCTTGCCAGCGAAAGATTGCGCTAACGATCGTAATCTTCTTCCATTCTGCGCTCTTCGTCTTCTAACTGACGCCGTTCCTGATCGAGCTGGCGCTGGCGGTCATCCAGTTGGCGGCGGCGGTCTTCAAACTGGCGGCGGCGATTATCATACTGTCTGCGACGATCGTCACTCATCTGTCGCTGCCAGCTTTCATCACGAGAGTCGTCATAATCCCGCCCGCTGTCCGGTTTGTAGGCATCGTTAATCGCCTGCTGAATATTACCGATGGCGTCATCGATAATATCCGCCTGCGCCGATACGGTGGTCATCATCAGCAGAGTGAAAAGTAAGAATGTCGCGGAGCGTTGCATAAAACCAGCCTCATCAAGAAACTCGCCCCACGGTAATCAAAGCGTATTTGCGCGGGTAGCGGAGGAATCTCAATTACGCGAATGCCGCAGCGCCTGCGCCAGTTCTCCCCGAGTGAAGGGCTTACGCAATAACGCCACATCTGGCAGCGCCGGATTATGCGCCGGACGTAAATCCTGGCCGCTAATCAGCAGGATGTTCAGTTGTGGATAATGTGCCAGCGCATGATTAACCACATCCACACCGCTTAAACCGCCGGGCAGCATTAAGTCGCTGATAAAAATATCAATCTCGGATGAAGCCGCCAGCATATGCATAGCCTGTTCGCCGTTGGCGGCCTCTAACGTCAGGTAGCCCAGCAGGTGTAATTGCTCACATAACGTCTGGCGCACATCGGCTTCATCTTCGAGAACCAGCACCAGTTTTTCACCGCGAGTCGGGGTGTGCTGTGCGATTGTCTCCACCGGTGTCTGCACCGGCACAACCGCGCGAGGAAGCTGCAATCTGACCGTCGTTCCCTGCCCAGGAGCACTTTCAATCTCCACGCGGCCACCGGACTGGCGCACAAAACCGTAGACCATAGACAGCCCCAGCCCGCTGCCGCTGCCGGTCTGTTTGGTGGTGAAAAACGGCTCGAAGACCTGAGCTTTCACCTCCTGCGACATCCCGCTTCCCTGGTCGGCAACTTCCAGCATCACCATATCCTGCTTACGCCCATCGCTGCGCGTGACCCGCTGATTCCAGGTACGGATTTTAATCGTGCCCGCCTGCCCGTCCATGGCGTCACGGGCATTCATCACCAGATTAATAATGGCGTTCTCCAGTTGGCTGACATCAATCCACGCGGGCCAGGCGGGAGACTGGGCTTCAATCTCCAGCGTCAACGTAGCCGGAAGAGAGTGGCGCATCAGTTCGCCCAAATTTTCCAGCAGCGTTTTCAGCTCCACCGCATGGGGATGCAACGACTGTTTGCGCGAAAAGGCCAGCAGCCGCTGGGTAAGGAGCGCCCCGCGCTCGGCGGCTTTTAGCGCCCGATTGACCCGTGGCGCATCGGGAGAGTCTGGGTTCACCAGATCCAGGCTGCCAATAATGACCGCCAGCAGGTTATTGAAATCGTGCGCTAATCCGCCTGTCAGTTGCCCTACCGCCTTCAGTTTCTGACTGTGCAACAGCGCTTCCTCCAGCCCCTGGCGCTCGGTGCGGTCGATTTCCATCTGGCTGGTTTTTTCTTTTAGCAATCGGGTGGTGTGCTCCAGCGATGCCGTATTACGGGCGAAGACGCTAAAGGCGCGGGCCAGTTCGCCCAGCTCATCGCGCCGCTGCAGGGCCGGGACGCTAACGTCCGATTCACCATGCGCCAGTCGGGTCATCGCCCGCGAAATGGCCGTCAGGTTAGAACCGAGGTTACGGTAGATATACCAGCCGGCAAAACCGGTGATCACCACCGCCAACAGCGCAAACACCAAAATAAACAACGCGCCGGATTGCAGTTCCTGATGGCTTTGCGCCACCCGCTGTTCGGAGATCAGCGCCACCTGCGAAGCATACCGGTTGATATCGCTGTTGAGGATCGCCACCAGCGCTTTGATATGAAACATATACCAGTTGATCGCCAAATCACTCTGCTCAAGCGCAGAAGAGAGCGGCTCCAGCTTATGCAACTCCTGGTTGAAGTCGGTGAGGATGTTGGTAATCAGCGGATTGCTATTTTGCACAGGCAGCGCGGGCATCACGCCGTCCAGTTGTTTCACCACCGAACGCGGCGTGGGTGTTTCAATGGCGGCAACAATTAAGCGGTCTATCTGCCCCAGCAGCACGTCATCCTGCGCGCCGGTCAGCTTTTGCAGATGACGTAAATAACTTTGATTCTGATACAGCGAACTGAGCAGGGCGTTACGTTCCAGATGTCGCCGTTGCCCGCGCTGCAGCATACCTTCCACGCTGCTTTGTAGCTCCTGGCTGCGCTGGATAATACGCTCGACCAGCGCCGGCTCCTGCTGCGCCAACGGCGCGGTGGCCAACTGTTCCAGCGAATGCTTCAGCGCCCGTTGCGTCTCCTGCAGCCGCTCCGCTTCACCTTTGTATTCCAGCGCGCCGACCACCTGCGACAGCCGCACCGCCGCCGTCGCCACGTTCGCCGTATCCCGCGCCAGGTTCATGCTGCCGGTCATGTCGTCAACGGTTTGCTGCTGCACCTGTTCCTGGATTTGACTGGCATGCTGAAACCCCAGCACCGCCACACCGCTTACCATCAGCGTGACCGTCACCACCAGCAGATTGAAGAACAGCAATCGTCCGCGCGCACTGGCGAAAAAGTGACGTCCTGGTTGCGGCATATCACGCTCCGTGAAGAAAAATCGCAATATGACAAATATGAACGGCTTCTGACATTTTGCATTTACATTCCTGTGATGGACTGCTGATATCGGCCACCCCACAGGAGATCCGCTATGAGCAGGACACCGGTTCTGGAGATGCGCAACATTGCCAAAGCGTTTGGTAAATTTTACGCGCTGAAAGGGGTCGATTTAACGGTCTGGCCGGGTGAGATTCATGCCCTGATGGGTGAGAACGGCGCGGGGAAAAGCACCCTGATGAAGATCCTCGCGGGCGCGTATACCGCCACCAGCGGTGAGATCCTGATCGACGGTCAGCCGTTTCACATTCGCGGGCCAAAAGACGCGCTCAGCGCAGGCATCACGCTGATTTACCAGGAGATGCAGCTCGCGCCGAACCTGACGGTGGCGGAAAATATCTTTCTTGGCAGCGAGCTGTCGCGCGGCGGTCTGGTCCAGCGTAAAGAGATGGTGATGCAGTCGCAGAAAGTCATCGACCGACTCGGCGCCCAGTTTAAGGCCAGCGATCGCGTGATGACGTTGACCATCGCCGAACAGCAGCAGGTGGAAATCGCCCGCGCCCTGCACCGTAACAGCCGCATTCTGGTTATGGATGAACCCACTGCCGCCCTCTCCTCACGTGAAACCCACCGCTTGTTTGAACTGATCATGCGCCTGCGCGATGAGGGGATGGCGATTATCTACATTAGCCACCGCATGGCGGAGGTGTATGAACTCTCGGACCGCGTCAGCGTCCTGCGCGACGGGCAATATGTAGGCAGCCTGACCCGCGACAAACTCAACGCCTCTGAACTGGTGCGCATGATGGTGGGCCGACCGTTAAGCGATTTGTTCAACAAAGAGCGCGATATTCCCTTAGGTAAAGCGCGCCTCAACGTCCACCACCTGACCGACGGCCATAAAGTCCAGCCGTGCAGTTTGCTGGTGCGCTCCGGGGAGATCGTCGGCCTTGCCGGGTTAGTCGGCGCCGGGCGTTCTGAACTGGCTCAGTTGATTTTTGGCGTGCGTAAAGCCATCGGCGGCATGATTGAAGTAGACGGTGAACCGGTGGTGATCCACTCCCCTCGCGAGGCAATTGACCACGGCATTGGCTTTCTGACGGAAAACCGCAAAGAGCAGGGATTGTTTTTAGAGCTGGCGGCAGCAGAGAACATCACCATGGCGACGCTGGAACGTGACGCCAACTGGGGCATGCTCGATCGCAAAAAGGCGCAGGCTATTTCCGATGACGCCATCCAATTGCTCAACATCCGCGTTCCGCACGCCCAGGTACGCGCGGGCGGGCTGTCCGGTGGTAATCAGCAAAAGCTGCTGATTTCACGCTGGGTCGCGATCGGCCCACGCATTTTGATCCTCGATGAACCCACGCGCGGCGTAGACGTTGGCGCCAAAAGCGAGATCTACCGGATCATGAACGGCATGGCGCGCAAAGGCGTGGCGATCCTGATGATCTCCAGCGAATTGCCGGAAGTTGTCGGTATGAGCGATCGCGTGTACGTCATGCGGGAAGGCAGCATTGCCGGTGAGCTGAACGGGCAAAGTATTACCCAGGAAAATATTATGACGCTGGCAACCGGCGTGAACGACTCCCATCATCAGGCGGTGTCCCATGAATAATCCAACCACTCCCCAGCAGGTGGCGAAATCCGCCTCCGCGAAAAAATTGCTGATGAGCGATCTGATGCAAACGGTCGGCATCTTGCCGATTCTCATCCTGATAGTGGCGGTGTTTGGCTTTATCGCGCCAAACTTTTTTACCGAAAGCAACCTGCTGAATATTACCCGCCAGGCGTCGATCAACATCGTGCTGGCGGCTGGCATGACCTTCATTATTTTGACCGGCGGGATCGACCTCTCGGTTGGCTCGATTCTCGGCACCACCGCCGTCGCGGCTATGGTCGTTTCGCTGATCCCTGAGTTTGCCATGCTGTCGATTCCGGCGGCGCTGATGCTCGGTCTGGTGCTGGGGTTGTTTAACGGCGCGCTGGTTGCTTTTGCCGGACTGCCACCGTTTATCGTCACGCTTGGAACGTATACGGCGCTGCGCGGCGCGGCCTACCTGCTGGCCGACGGCACGACGGTGATCAATTCCAATATCAGCTTTGAGTGGATCGGTAACAACTATCTTGGTCCGGTTCCGTGGCTAGTGGTCATTGCGCTGGCGGTGGTGGTGATGTGCTGGTTCATTCTTAGGCGCACCACACTCGGCGTTCATATTTATGCGGTCGGCGGCAATATGCAGGCCGCTCGTTTAACCGGTATCAAAGTGTGGCTGGTGCTGCTGTTCGTCTACGGCATGAGCGGTGTGCTCTCAGGTCTTGGCGGGGTGATGAGCGCCTCGCGGCTATACAGCGCCAACGGCAACTTAGGCATGGGTTACGAGCTGGACGCCATCGCGGCGGTGATCCTCGGCGGTACCAGCTTTGTTGGGGGGATCGGCACCATCACCGGCACGCTGGTAGGGGCGTTGATTATCGCCACGCTCAATAACGGCATGACGCTGATGGGCGTCTCCTATTTCTGGCAACTGGTGATCAAAGGGGCGGTGATCATCATAGCGGTACTGATCGACAAATACCGTACCCGACACCATCAAAGTGCATAACAACAACATCTTACTTCGAGGAATACAGCATGAGATTGAAGCCCTTAGTCACCGCGCTCTGTGCTGGCGCACTGCTTGCTGCAGCTCCGTTTGTGCAGGCAAAAGAACTGAAATCGATCGGCGTTACGGTGGGCGATCTGGCCAACCCGTTCTTCGTGCAGATCACCAAAGGCGCGGAGCTGGAAGCACGCAAACTGGCGGGTGATAGCGTTAAAGTGACGCTGGTTTCCAGCGGCTACGATCTGGGACAACAGGTGTCGCAAATCGACAACTTTATTGCCGCCAAGGTCGACATGATTATTCTTAACGCCGCCGACTCCAAAGGCATCGGCCCAGCGGTAAAACGCGCGAAAGACGCAGGGATTGTGGTGGTTGCCGTTGACGTAGCGGCGGAAGGCGCAGATGCGACCATTACCTCCGATAACACCCAGGCGGGTGAAATGGCCTGTAAATACATTACCGACCGTCTGAAAGGGAAAGGCAACGTCGTCATTATCAACGGGCCGCCGGTTTCCGCCGTCCAGAACCGCGTCGAAGGCTGCCAGACCGAGTTTAAACGCCACCCGGATATCAAGGTGCTGTCGTATAACCAAAACGCCAAAGGCAGTCGCGAAGGCGGACTGGAGATCATGACCGCGCTGCTGGCGGCGAATCCGAAGATCGACGGCGTATTCGCCATTAACGATCCTACGGCGATCGGTGCCGATCTGGCGGCAAAACAGGCACAACGTAGCGAATTCTTTATTGTCGGCGTAGACGGATCGCCAGACGCTGAAGAAGCGTTGAAGCGGGAAAACTCACTATTTGTGGCGACGCCTGCACAAGATCCACAGGTGATGGCTGCCAAAGCGGTCGAAATCGGCTATGACATATTGCAGGGGAAACCCGCCCCGAAAGAACCCGTACTGATCCCGGTGACGATGATCGATAAAAACAACGTCGGCAGCTATAAGGGTTGGACGGTGAAATAACCCCTTAACCGACTGATGCTCTCCTGCCGCAAAGAGAGTAAAAGAAGTATGAGCGCCCGTCAGGGCGCTTACCTCATAAAAACTGAGAGTAATAAATATCCATTTCCCGCTCTATATTTTGACTCACTATCAAAGAATAAATCATAATTGCCGTATAAATAACCAGAATGCCGATAACTAAAGGAGTAAACGTATACCAGGGATGATTATTGAACATTTCCGTTGGCACGAGACTTACAAACCCTATACCCCATAAAATAATTGCGCAAACAATTATGATTTTCCAATAATTCCCGAAATCGAGCTTACCAAGTGCAGGCCAACATCCTGGATATTTAGCAGCTATTATTCCGGTTTGAATCGTGCCTGCGGATGCACTGGCGAATAACTGATGTCCTTGACCATATTTTGCAGCATCCGCAGCCAACGCCAATACAACCCAACGCTGAACCTCTGTGCTTTGCCCAGTAACGGCTTCCAGTTCATATCGACTATCGGCCAAAATGTTCACTTTTGCGTTTTCCACCCCACTAAACATTACTAATTTTGACTGTTTATCCAGTGAGTTGAACCACATCTTTTTAATTTTACTCACATCCACTTGTTGAGCAGATAAATATGCACTTACGATTTCATCAAGATAATATGGAGTACTGTCCATCATACGCAATAAATATAAAGGCGTGTCTTTATCTTCAAGCAATTTTGCATTGGTAAAAATAAAGGCATTAGCACTTTCGAAAAAAACAGAATTATTTTTATTGTGCAATTCAACTGTAATAACCAGGTTGTTTTCAGAAATATTTAGGCCAATCCAATCATTGATTAAAGAATAATCCGGACAATCATGAAGAATATTAACGTCTCCGACCTTATTGCTGGAGATGCCCAGACTTGCGAGTACCGCCCTGAAACTATTGCCGATAGTGTCATCCGCACCCTTAACATACAACCAGGTATTAAACGGACGATACTCTTTGACAAGAGAATTCTTGAGTGGTTCGATCAACCGTCTTAGCACTTTATCAACTCTGGCGTCATCCATTGAATCAACTTCGATATCAATTCGTAACGGCGTTGCAGAACCTGCTGGCGCTTCCCCTTCTAGTTTCTGAATTTTTAATGCCAGTTCAGGCACCGGGAGAATTGATGAATAGTCTAAAAGAGGCAATGCCTGTATTGCCCAGTTTTTCCACTTATACATACCATACTGCTCAAGGTAACCCGCATAATAAAACGGAAAAGATATTATACCGTGAATGATTATCACCACACACCAGATTACTAACACTATTAGAGAAGGGATTACTATTGCATTCCATGTCAAATCATCAGCAACTTTCTTTTCCTGAAGCCAGTTTAATATATGGTACATCATACATAACAAGAATATAGCACAGCTAATAACCAGCATAATATTTAGCGGGAATTTTCCTGGGTCTTGATAGGGATTCTTGTTTGGTATCTTCCATTTACTCATTTGCTTGTCCCCGCCATTGGCAGTGTGGTTTTTATTGCACAACCGCATGCAGCCCTACACCCATCCACAACAACGCCTCTACCGTCCATTGTCCAGGTTGGTTCAAAATCAAGTATGGGAAAGGTTCCTTTATGCGCAACACAAAGAACAGTATCCCCCATTAAAGCGACAGGAATTCCCATAAACTTGCTACCAGAAGCTTTGTTCACATACCCACCGTTTTCCAGCGGGTCATTTAGCCTGATTACACCTTTCATATTATTTCCCCGCATCCAGGTCACAGCGCATCCGGGTCCATCCCTTATAGCCCTCCACCTCTGGTTCTTTGTCGGGCAGGTTTTGATAATTTGCCTTATAACCCTCCGTTAAATGGGCTAAAGCAGCTTTCATAAAAAC